>DASWBR010000130.1:0-6306 GCA_036390495.1 Candidatus Deferrimicrobiaceae bacterium
GTCGCCGATGGTGTAGACCCGCACGTGCCCCATGTGGATCCGGCCGGAGGGGTACGGGAACATCTCGAGGCAGTAATATTTCGGGGCGGACAGCTCGTCGGGGCAGCGGAACACGCCCGCCTCCTCCCAGCGTTTCTGCCATTTCCCCTCGATTTCCTGCGGCCTGTACTTCACTCCTCTACCTCCGACTGCCCCGCCGCCTGCTCGCGGGGGGCTTCCTCTTCGCTCGCCATTCCGCTCGCTGCGGAGGACTGGTCTCCCCTCGCTCCATACGCTCGCTCCGAGGAACCCCCCGCATCGCATCGACGGCCGGGGCATCGCAGAGCGGGCAACGAAGGCCAGCGCCTATCGGGCGCTCTCCTTCTTCCGTACGTTTGCGGCGATCCGGTCGAGGATGCCGTTGACGAACCCGCCGGACTCCTCCGCGCCGAACCGCTTGGCGAGGTCGACCGCCTCGTTGATCGCCACGGCGAACGGGATCTCCTTCCCGTGCCGGATCTCGTAAGCGCCCAGGCGCAGGATGTTCCGGTCCACCAGCGCCATCCGCTCGATGCGCCAGTTCTCCGCGGCTTCGCGGATCAGGCCGTCGATCTCCGCCCGGTGCTCCCACACGCCGTGCACCGTCCCGCGGTAATACTCCTCGTCCCGTGCCGGGGCGGAAGCCAGAGCGAAAAGGGGGATGGCCTCGTCCGGGCCAACCCCCAGGGCGTCCATCAGGAACAGCGTCTGGAAGACCTTCTCTCGGGATTCCCGGCGCACGGATTTCCTGTTCGCCCCGGGAACGCCCGGCCTACATCCGTTTCAGGAGGCTGACCATCTCCAGGGCGGACTGCGCCGCCTCCGCCCCCTTGTTCCCGGCCTTCGTGCCGGCCCGTTCGATCGCCTGCTCCACCGTGTCCGTGGTGAGCACCCCGAAGGCGACCGGGACCCCCGTCTCCAGCATCACCTGGGCGACCCCCTTGGTGACTTCCGCGCTGAGGTAGTCGAAGTGGGGCGTCCCTCCGCGGATCAGGGCCCCGAGGGCGATCACCGCGTCCACCTTGCTCCCTGCCGCCCGGCGGACCCCCAGCGGGATCTCGAAGGAGCCGGGCACCTTCACGACCGTGATCCCCTTCTCCTCCACACCGTGCCGCCGCAGGGCGTCCAGAGCCCCCTCGAGCAGCCGGTCCGTGATGAAGCTGTTGAACCGCGACACCACGAGCGCGACCTTGACCCCCTGCCCCTGGAGATCCCCCTCGATGACCCGCACCATCGCCTCCTCCTACTCGTCCACGTTCAGGATGTGGCCCAGCTTCCGCTTCTTCGTCCGCAGGTAGCGCACGTTGATTTCGTTTGCCCCCACCTCGATCGGTACCCGCTCCACCACCTCGAGCCCGTACCCCGAAAGACCGATGATCTTCTTCGGGTTGTTCGTCAGGAGCCGGAGCTTGCGGACGCCGAGGTCCACGAGGATCTGGGCCCCCACGCCGTAGTCCCTCAGGTCCGGCTTGAAACCCAGCCGCTCGTTCGCCTCGACCGTGTCGAACCCCTTGTCCTGGAGATTGTAGGCGCGGATCTTGTTCTCCAGCCCGATCCCCCTCCCCTCCTGCCGCATGTAGAGGAGGACCCCGTTCCCCTCCGCCTCGATGCGGTGCAGGGAACTGTGGAGCTGCTCGCCGCAGTCGCAGCGGAGCGATCCGAACACGTCCCCCGTGAGGCACTCCGAGTGGACGCGCACGAGGATTGGCGCGTCCGTCCGTACAGTTCCCTTGACGAGGGCGATGTGGATGTCGCCGTTGACCTCGTTGCAGTACGCGTAGGCGGTGAAGTCGCCTCCATGCCGCACGGGCATACGCGTCTCCCCGACCCGTGCAACCAGCCGCTCCCGGTGCATGCGGAACTCGACCAGGTCCTTGATGGACACGATCTTCAACCCGTGCTCCGCGGCGAACACCTCGAGGTCCGGCATCCGGGCCATCGTCCCGTCTTCGTTCATGATCTCGCAGATCACGCCCGTGGGCTCGCACCCGGCGAGGCGGGCCAGGTCGACCGACCCCTCCGTCTGCCCGGTTCGGACCAGGACCCCGCCTTTGCGGGCCACGACGGGGAACACGTGCCCCGGACGGACGAGATCTTCCGGCCGGGCCTTGGCGGCGATGGCCGTGCGGATCGTCGTGGCGCGGTCGTGGGCCGATATCCCTGTGCTCACCCCCCTCCGGGCCTCGATGGAGACGGTGAAGGCGGTCCCGAACGGGGAGGAGTTGTCGTGGACCATGGGGGGAAGCTGGAGCTGGCGCGCCCTCTCCTCCGTGATGCTGAGGCATACGAGCCCCCGCCCGTGGCGCGCCATGAAGTTGATCGCCTCGGGGGTGACGAACTCCGCGGCGAGGGTCAGGTCCCCCTCGTTCTCCCGGTCCTCGTCATCCACGAGGATGACCATCCTGCCGGCCCGGATATCCTCGAGCGCCTCTTCGATCCTGGAAAGCGGCATCCGTTCCTCGCGTTCCTCAGGAAAAGCCGTGCTGTTTCAGAAAGTCCAGAGTGAGCCCGCCCCCGCCGCCCCCTTCCAGGTGCCGCAGGACGTACTTCCCCACGATGTCGGCTTCGATGTTCACCCGTTCCCCGGGGCGGGAAACGCCGAAAGTCGTCCTTTCCAGCGTGAGCGGGATCAGGGTCAGTTCGAACCCTTCCGGCCGGACGGCGCTGACCGTGAGGCTCACGCCGTCCACGGCCACCGCCCCCTTGTAAACCACGAACTTCATTATAGAAGGTTCGGCCTGGATATGGAACACCCGGGCCTCCCCCTGCGGCCGCACCTCCCGGATCGTCCCGGTGCCGTCCACATGCCCGTACACGATGTGTCCCCCGAGGCGGCTGGAAAGCGTCAGGGAGCGCTCCAGGTTGACCCGGGTGCCCGGACGGGCGGAGGACAGGGTCGTCCTGGAAAGGGTCTCCCGGGAGACGTCCGCGGTGAACTTCCCCTCCCCCTTTCCGGTGACCGTCAGGCACACTCCGGAAACGGCGATGGAATCCCCGAGGGCGATCCCGTCCGCCGGAAGGCGGGTGGCCACCGCGACCGACGTCCCGGCGCGAAGGGGGGACAGGGATACGATCGTTCCGACATCCTCGACGATTCCCGTGAACACGCCTACCCTCCTTCCCGCGGTTCCGCGATCAGCAGGACATCCTTTCCCACCCGCCGAACCACCCGGAAGGAGAGGCGCACCCCCGACTGCGGGTCCGCGCACGCCCAGCCCGAGATCGCCCGGATCCCGTCCCCCAGCAGGAGGGGCGCGACGAACAGGACGTACCGGTCCACCGCCCCTTCCGCGGCGAGCCACCCAGCGGTCTTCCCGCCCCCCTCCACCAGGAGGGAGGTGACTCCGTCCGCGCCCAGGGCGGCTAGGAGCTCCGCGGCGCGGAACCTCCCTCCCCTCGAGCGGAGCTGCAGCACGCGCGCACCGAGGGCGCGGAGCCGTTCCGACTCCCTCCGCGGGATCCCCGCCGGGCACGCCACGATGACCTCGCCGGGACCGGTCCGGAAGAGGCGGTTCCGGACGATCGCGCCGGGCCGCGTCGTCACGATCACGCGCCGCGGGGATCTGCCGCCCCTTGCGCGCGCCGTGAGGAGGGGATCGTCGCGCCGCGCGGTGCCCCCGCCCACCAGGACGGCATCCGCCTCGGAGCGCATCCGGTGCACCAGGCGGCGCGCCGTCTCTCCGCTGATCCACCGGGAGGCGCCTCCCGATGCGGCGATCTGCCCGTCCAGGGATACGGCCAGCTTCAGGGTCACGTGCGGGCGGCCCGAGACGATCCAGCGCGAGAACCCCCGGTTCAGCTCCCTCGCGGCGTCCGAAAGCAACCCCTCGTGGACCGTCAACCCCGCTTCCCGGAGGCGGCGGCCCCCGCGTCCCCGGACGCGGGGATTGGGGTCCTCCATCGCGTACGCAACCCGCGCGATCCCCGCGGCAATCACGGCGGCGGTGCACGGCGGCGTCCGTCCGCGGTGGTCGCACGGCTCCAGGGTGACGTACAGGTCCGCCCCCCGCGCCTTCTCCCCCGCGGCCCGCAGCGCCTCGATCTCGGCGTGGGGCTCCCCGGCCGCCCGGTGGAACCCCTCCCCCACCACGCGCCCCCGCCGGACTACGACGGCGCCGACGGCGGGGTTGGGCGCGGTCCGTCCAAGTCCCTTCCGGGCCAGGGAAAGCGCCCTTCGCATGAATACGGCGGCGGGAAATGCGCCGGGGGTCATCCGCTCTTGCCGCCGCGGTCCGGGGGCTCGGTGATGAGCGTCCGGATCTCCTCGACGAACTGGCTCACGTCCTTGAACTGCCGGTACACCGAGGCGAACCGGACGTACGCGACGTCGTCCACCGGGAGCAGTTTCGCCATCACCCGCTCCCCGATCCGGATCGAGGAGATCTCCTTCTCCGCGGTGGACTGGAACTCCATCTCGAGGGAGTCGACGAGGTGTTCGATGGTGGCGTAGCTGACGGGGCGCTTCTCGCACGCCTTGAGGATGCCGGTGAGGATCTTCTGCCGGTCGAAGGGCTCGCGGCGGCCATCCCGCTTGACCACCAGGGGGAGCTCCTCCTCGATCCGCTCGTAGGTGGTGAAACGGCGCTGGCAGGAGAGGCACTCCCTCCTTCGCCGGATGGCGTCGCCGTCCTTGCCCGCCCGGGAGTCGACCACCTTGTTATCGTCGTGGCCGCACCGGGGGCACCTCACGGGCCGGGGTCCCCCACCCGCACCAGCTCCATCCCCACCTCCGAGAGCATCTCCCGGGTCAGCGCGTCGCCGTACCCGTCGATGTAGACCACGCGGCGGACCCCCGCGTTGATCAGCATCTTCGCGCAGATGATGCAGGGGAGGTTGGTGCAGTACAGGACGGCATCCCGGATCGAAACCCCGTGGAAAGCGGCCTGGATGATGGCGTTCTGCTCGGCGTGCAGACCCCGGCACAGTTCGTGCCGTTCGCCGGAAGGGACGTTCAGCCGTTCGCGGAGGCACCCGGTCACCTCGCAGTGGGTGACGCCGGACGGGACGCCGTTGTACCCGGTGGCCAGCAGGCGCCGGTCCTTCACCAGGACCGCCCCGACCGCCCGCCGCAGGCACGAGGAGCGCCGGGAAGCGAGCTTCGCCATGTCCATGAAGTAGGTGTCCCAGTCCGGGCGGGTCCGCGCTCCCGTGGTCAAGGCCTCACCCCTTCGCGTACTCCCCGAGTCGGGAGGCGTACAGGGGGAAGGAGCCGCAGAGGGAGCGCACCTCCGCCTCGACCCGCTTCTGCACCGAGGCGTCGGCAGGCGCGGCCAGCACGTCGGCGATCCAGTTGCCGATCCGCTCCATCTCCCGTTCCTTCATCCCGCGGGAGGTCAGCGCGGGGGTCCCGATGCGGATGCCGCTGGTGACGAAGGGACTGCGCGTCTCGAACGGGACGGTGTTCTTGTTCACCGTGATCCCCACGCGCTCCAGCGCCTCCTCCCCCTCCTTTCCCGTCAGCGGGGTGTCCTTGAGGTTCACGAGCATGAGGTGGTTGTCCGTGCCGCCGGACACCAGCCGGTGCCCCCGCGAGAGGAGGGTCTTCGCCATCGCCGCGGCGTTCCGGAGGATCTGCCCCTGGTACTCGCGGAACTCCGGGGCCATCGCCTCCTTCAACGCAACGGCCTTGGCCGCGATCACGTGCATCAGGGGGCCGCCCTGGATGCCGGGGAAGATGGCGGAGTTCAGCTTCTTCGCCATGTCCTCGCGGCACAGGATCATCCCGGAACGGGGGCCGCGCAGCGTCTTGTGGGTGGTGGTGGTGACGAACTCGCAGTGCGGAACGGGGCTTGGGTGCAGCCCGACGGCGACCATCCCGGCGATGTGGGCGATGTCGGCCATCACCATGCAACCCGCCTCGTCCGCGATCTGGCGGAACGCCTTGAAGTCGATGGTCCGGGGGTACGCGGAGGCGCCCACCACGATCAGCTTCGGCCGGTGCCGGAGAGCCAGGTCGCGGACCTGGTCGTAGTCGATCGTCTCCGTGTCCTCCCGCACGCCGTAGGCCACCACGTTGAAGAGCTTCCCCGAGAAGTTCACGGGGCTGCCGTGGGTCAGGTGTCCCCCGTGGGAGAGGTTCATCCCGAGCATGGTGTCCCCCGGGCTCATCACGGAGAGGTAGACGGCCATGTTCGCCTGGGAGCCGGAGTGGGGCTGGACGTTGACGTGGTCGGCGCCGAAGATCTTCTTCGCCCGCTCGATGGCCAGCGATTCGGCCATGTCCACGAACTCGCACCCGCCGTAATACCGCTTCCCGGGATACCCCTCGGCGTACTTGTTCGTGAGGAC
>DASWBR010000131.1:0-3381 GCA_036390495.1 Candidatus Deferrimicrobiaceae bacterium
CGGTTTCCCGTGACATGACCTCGCCGCGACCCGGTCCCGCCTCCAGGTGGCAGTGCCGGCAGGACAGGTTGCACAGGTACCCCGTGTTGACCTGGAGGGTCCGTACGCGATCCCGGGCCAGGGTAAGCCCGTGCCGGGCAAGGGTGTCCGCGAACGGCTCGACCCCCGCCGTTTCCCCGGCCCCGGTCCCGATCCCCGGCACTATCTCCCGTCTACCCGACACGGCCTCTCCGCCAATCCGATGCCCCGCTCAATGCCCGGCGGCATCTCCCCACAGTTCCTTGAGCCGCCGGTCGCGGCCGCACCCTGCGCGATAGTAGCTGTAGCGTATCGGGTTCTTCTTGTAGTAGTGCTGGTGATACTCCTCCGCCGGATAAAACTCGCCCGCCCTGGCGATCTCGGTGACGACCGGCTCCTTGAAAGGCCTGGTTTTCTGCAACTCCTCCTTCGACTTGAGGGCCAACCGGTGCTGCTCATCGCTCTGGTAAAAAATGGCGGTGCGGTACTGGGAGCCCACATCGCAGAACTGGCGGTCGGTGACCGTCGGGTCCGTGTTGTGCCAGAAGACATCGAGCAGCCGGGCGTAGCCGATCCGGGAAGGGTCGAAGACGATCTGTACGGCTTCGGCGTGGCCGGTTCCTCCCGCGGACACCTGTTCGTACGTCGGATTCTTCACATTCCCCCCGGTATAGCCGGCCGTGACCGAGACAACCCCGGGCAGCTTGTCGAACGGCGCTTCCATGCACCAGAAGCAACCGCCGGCAAAGGTCGCTTTCTCAAGTGGTTTTGCGGCTGTTTCCGCGGTTTTCTTCATCGGATCGCTCCCGGCGATGGCCGTGGCGGCTGCGAAGAGCGACAACGCCATCGTCACCAGGGACACCTTCTGCTTTGACATGGGCCTACCCCCCGTATTTTCCATTATCTTCCCTTCCGCTCGCCCATCGGTCGCGGCACGGGGGAAATCCTTACGATCGATACCGAAATATTCTTTCCCATCCGGGTCTCTCTACATCGAAAGTTTTTCGGCGATCTTCCGCATCTGCACACCGTGCACCAGGGAGGCTCCCCCCCGGATGGCGTTGACCACGTGGAGCGCCTCGGTCATCTCCCCGAGGTTGGACCCCTTCTCCAGGCACGCCCGGGTGAACGCGTCGATGCAGTACGGGCACTGGATCGCGTGCGCCACGGCGAGGGCGATCAACGCCTTCTCCCGTTCCGTCAGATCGCCCTCCCGGAACACCTCCGAGTAGTAGTCGAAGAACTTCCTCGCCAGTTCCGGCGCATCCTTCCCGATTTCGCCGAACTTCGCCAAATCCGCAGGGTCGTAATACGTCTCCATTGCAGCCTCCTCCCCCGAATGGCGGCGTGCCGGGCGGGCGGGTCGCCCCCGCCCCCTTCAGCCGCCTGCGATCGCCCGCAAGGACGCCACGACTTCCGCCGGCTCCATCCGCACGGTGTAATCCGGATCCGCCTGCCCCGCGCGGACGATCCCTGCCGTATCCAACACATAAGTCGCCGGGACCGGGAGCTCCCAGCGCCCGGCGCCGTTGTATTTCCCCAGATCAAGGCCAAACTTCTCCAGGTACAGCGTCTTGACCTCGGCGGGGACCGCGAACCACAGCCGATACGCCTTCAGCACCTCGCTCGTCGCGTCGCTCAGGATGTCGATCGGGATGGCGTGCTTCTCCGCCATCGTGAGGGTGCTGTCCGGGAGTTCCGGGCTGATCCCCAACAGGTCCGCACCGAGCGACCGGATCACGGGCAAATCCTTCGCCAGAGCTGCCAGCTCCAGGTTGCAGTACGGTCACCAGACCCCCCGGTAGAAGCTGAGGACCACCGGACCCAGGGCCAGACGGTCGGAAAGCCTGACCATCCTCCCCTTCTGGTTCGGAAGTTCGAAGTCCGGGGCACGCTCCCCGACCCGCAGGCCGGCGGCCTCCGAATTCCTCACGTGGTCGATCCCCCGGCGGATGACCGCAACGACCTCCGGCGGGCGGTTCCGTGACGCATCGAATTGCGCGAGTTTCTCCTTCAGCGACATCCCGTCCCCTCCTCACTCCCCTATTCCATCGCCTTTCCCGCGCTCCCGCGGGGGCCTGCGTGTCGTTGATCCGCCAGTCATCGTCATACGGGGTTCCGCCCTTGAAGTGTATCAGACTCTCCGCGAGGCCCGGGCCGGCGAACTTCCGGAGGGGGAATTTTCCTCTCCCGGCGTTTCTTCACGGCCTTGACGATCGTCGGCAGCAGGGCGAACAGCCCCAGCAGGGCGAACGACCCCAGGATGCGCGGGCTGGCGACCTGGTCCACGCGCTCGATCGCCGCGAGGCTCGCCCCCGCGTTCACGAACACAAGACTCCCCGGCATGATCCCGAACAGCGTTCCCAGTGCGTACGTCCGCAGCGGCAGCCCCGTGACGCCGCACGCCAGGTTGACCAGGAAGAAGGGGAACGCCGGGACCAGGCGCAGGAAGAGGAGGTAGGAAAGGCCGCTTTCCCGCAACCCTCTATCGATTGCCTCCATTCGCCCCCCGAACTTGTCCACCACCCAGTCCCGCAGCAGCGTACGGCTGACAAGGAAGGCCAGGATGGCCCCGACGGTGGCCCCCGACACCACGAACAGAGTCCCCTGGAGGACCCCGAAGATCGCGCCGGCGGCAAGCGACAGGATTGCCGCACCCGGCAGGGAGAACGCCGTCTGGACGATGTAGATCAGAACGAAGACCGCGGAGAACAGGAAGGCGTGCGCGGCGCGCAGCGCCTCGAGGCTCGCCCGGTTCGCCTTGAGGCTCGAAAGCGTCAGGTACTTCCCCAATTCGAAGAAGTAGAATGCCGCCACGACTCCTGCAAAGACGACCAGGATGCCGATCTTCTTCGCGCTCATCCGGCCTCTCCTTCCGGCGTGCACGCCCTCCCTTTCAGATCGAAGAGGAAACGCAGGATCTTCTTCGTCCGGTCGGAAAACAGCTTTTCGGAGTAGTACGATCCGGCGGCCTTCTTCGAGATCTCCGCGAGGGTCGGGTAGGCGTGTATCGCGCCCGCAAGGGTGGACAGCTTCACCCCGCCGTTGACGGCGGCGACCCACTCGTGGATCAGCTCGCCGGCGTGATGCCCCGCGATCTGGCACCCCAGGAGCGCCCCGGAGGGGGTGATCAGCACCTTGATCTTCCCGCCGGTCTCCCCTTCCGCCATGGCGCGATCCAGTTCGCGAAAAGGGGACTCCAGGACCCGGTATCCCACGCCGGCGGCCTTCGCGCGCTTCTCGTTCAGCCCGATGCTGGCCACCTCGGGGTCGGTGTACGTGCACCACGGGACCTTCGTGTAGTCCGCCTTCCGGGGGAGGCGGAGCACGGCGTTGGAGAGGGCGATCCCGGCTTCGTACCCC
>DASWBR010000132.1:0-1566 GCA_036390495.1 Candidatus Deferrimicrobiaceae bacterium
CTCAAGAGCTACGGGGTGGACCCCTCCGTCGCCCTCTCCCGGTTCGCCTCCCAGCTCCGCAGCCGGGAGGAGAAGGTCGAGGAGTTCCGGAAGCGGTACGAGCTGCCCGCGAACCTGCGGACGTTCGCCGTCAACCTGAACCTCCTGGCCCGGGAGGGGAAGATCCCCCCGATCATCGGCCGCGAGTCGGAGATCGACCAGATCGTCGAGTACCTGTGCCACAAGGACCGGTGCAACTCGGTGATGGTCCTGGGCGATCCCGGGGTGGGGAAGACCGCGGTGGTCGAGGGGCTGGCGATGCGGCTGGAGTACGAGCCGCACCGGGTCCCGGAGCGGCTCCGGGGCCACCAGGTGGTGAACCTCCAGATGAACACCGTCGTGGCGGGGACCGTCTTCCGCGGCATGTTCGAGGACCGGATCGAGAAGGTGATCGCCGAGGTCAAGGAGCGGAAGAACATCATCCTCTTCATCGACGAGGCCCACACCCTGATCGGCGCCGGCTCCGCGATGGGCGTCCCCTCGGACGCCGCGAACATCTTCAAGTCCGCCCTGGCGCGCGGCGAGGTGCAGATCATCGGGGCCACCACCGTCACGGAGTACAAGGAGATCATCCAGGAGGACGAGGCGCTGTCCCGCCGCTTCCGGGTGGTGAAGATCGGGGAGCCTTCCCTGGAGGAAACCCGGGAGATCCTGCTGGGCCTGAAGCCCCGACTCGAGGCGAACTACGGCGTGGCGATCCGGGACGAGGCGATCGACTTCGCCCTCTCCATGAGCGACCGGTACGCCCGGTCCCTTCGCCTCCCGGACAAGGTGATCAACTGGCTGGACACGGCGTGCGTGCGGGTGGAGATCCGGGGGGACGGGGAGAAGGCCGTGACGTCCTCCGACGTCCTCGACGTGATCTCCGGGGAGACGAAGACCCCCGCGGACATCGTCCGCCGGGACGTGGTCGACCGGTTCCGGGACATCGAGGAGCGGCTTTCCCGCCGCGTGGTGGGGCAGAAGGAGGCCATCGGCGCGGTGGCCAAGGCGCTGCGGATGAACAAGGGGCCGCTGAAGGCGAACATCTACCGTCCCGACGGTGTCCTCCTGTTCCTGGGGCCCACGGGCGTCGGGAAGACGGAGATGGCCAAGGCGCTGGCCGAGTACCTGTTCGGGGGCGAGCGGCACATGGTGCGCGTCGACATGTCCGAGTACCGCGACGGCGCGCTGGCCGTGGACAAGCTGATCGGCATGCCCCGGGGGATCGTGGGGTCGGAGCGGGGCGGGATCCTGACGAACCAGGTGAAGGACAACCCGTACACCGTCGTCCTGCTGGACGAGATCGAGAAGGCGGACACGTACGTCCACAACCTCTTCCTCCAGGTCTTCGACGAGGGGTGGCTGACGGACGGGCGCGGGAAGAAGGTGTACTTCTCCGACGCCATCATCATCATGACGAGCAACCTGGGGGCGGAGGAGCTTTCGAAGCTCACGCGCCCGCTGGGGTTCGGCGCGGGGGCGGAGGATTTCGACCCGGTCCGGAAGGCGGTGCTCCGGGCGGCGGAGAACCGGTTCACGCCGGAG
>DASWBR010000133.1:0-5622 GCA_036390495.1 Candidatus Deferrimicrobiaceae bacterium
CGAAGTTCGGCACCTGCGGTTCCTCGTGCATCGATCGGCCGATGCCGTGCCCCACGAAATCCCGTACGACGGAGAACCCTTCCGCCTCCACCGTGGCCTGCACCGCGGCGGAAACATCCCCCAGCCGGTTCCCGGGGCGCGCGGCCTCGATGGCCTTCCCGAGGGAGCGTTCGGTGGCGTCCAGAAGCCGGCGGGATTCCGGGCTGACGGCCCCAACCGCGAACGTCCGCGCCGCGTCCCCGTAGAACCCGTCCAGGACGACACCGAAGTCGATGCTCAGGATGTCGCCCTCCCGCACCAGCCGGTCCGCCGAGGGAATGCCGTGCACCACCTCCTCGTTGAGGGAAGTGCACAGGTGGGCGGGGTATCCGAGGTACCCCTTGAAGGCGCTCCGGACGCGGTTCCTCGCTAGGAACCGGTCGGCAAACTCCTCCAGGTGCGCCGTGGTCACTCCGGGCCGGACGAGCGGCCCCACTTCTTCAAAGAACCGGCCTACGACGGCGCCCGCGCGCCGCATCGCCTCGATCTCCTGAGGCGACTTGATGAGAATCATCCCTACCGGAGGATCTTGACGATGCTTGCGTAGATGGCGTCGATCTCTCCGGACGCCATGACCGTACGGATCTTCCCCGTGTTCCGGTAATAGTCCAGGAGCGGCGCGGTGGCCTTGTTGTAGTTGGCCAGCCTCGCCGTGATCGTCTCTTCCCTGTCGTCGTCCCGCTGGATGAGGGCGGTCCCGCACTTGTCGCACTTCCCGGCGGCCTTCGGCGGGTTGAACTTCACGTGGAACATGGCGCCGCACCCCGTGCACGTCCGGCGGCCGCAGAGCCTCTCCATCAGCTCGTTCTGATCCACCTCGAGGGAGAGGACGAACCGGATCTCCTTCCCCAGTTCCTTCGTCACGCGGTCCAGCGCCTGGGCCTGCGGGATCGTGCGGGGGAATCCGTCCAGGATGAAGCCGTTGCCGCAATCCTTCGCCGCGAGCCGTTCCTTGACGATGCCGATGACGACCTCGTCGGGCACCAGTCCCCCGGCGTCCATGAACGACTTCGCCTTCTTTCCGAGTTCGGTCCCGTTCTTCACCGCCTCCCGGAGCATGTCCCCCGTCGAGATCTGGGGGATGGAAAACTCCGCGGTGAGCTTCTTCGCCTGCGTTCCCTTCCCCGCCCCGGGGGGGCCGAGGAGAATGATCCCCATCATGATCCTATCCCCTCCTTCCCTTCATCTGTCCCTTCTTCAGGAACCCCTCGTAGTGCCGGGTGATCAGGTGAGACTCGATCTGCTGGATCGTGTCCATGGCGACACCGACGACGATCAGGAGCCCCGTCCCCCCGAAGTAGAAGGGGACGTTGAACCGGGCGATCAGGATGCTGGGGAGCACGCAGATGACGGCCACGTAGAGCGCGCCGCCCAGCGTGATCCGGGTGAGGATCCGGTCGATGTATTCGGCGGTCTTCTTTCCGGGCCGGATTCCCGGCACGAAGCCGCCGTACTTCTTCATGTTCTCGGCGACGTCCACGGGGTTGAAGGTCACCGCGGTGTAGAAGTAGCAGAAGAAGATGATGAAGGCCACGTACAGGATCTCGTAGGCGAAGCTCCCCGGGGTCAGCGCGTCGGAGATCGTCTTCGTGACCGGGTGCTTGATGAAGTTCGCGATCGTCGCCGGGAAGAGCAGGATCGACGAGGCGAAGATCGGGGGGATGACGCCCGCCGTGTTCACCTTCAGGGGGAGGTGGGTGCTCTGCCCGCCGTAGACCCGGCGCCCGACGATGCGCCGCGCGTACTGCACGGGGATCCGGCGGTGCGCCCGCTCGAAGTAGATGATGACGCCGATCACCGCGACCATGAGGGCCAGCAGGAACAGCGCGCTGAAGATGTTCATTTCGCCCGTGCGCACGAGGGTCACCGTGCGGACGAGCCCGCTCGGGAACCGGGCCACGATGCCCGCGAAGATGATCAGGGAGATGCCGTTCCCGATCCCCCGCTCGGTGATCTGTTCCCCGAGCCACATCAGGAACGCGGTGCCGGAGGTCAGGGTCAGCACCGTCATGAGCCGGAACGACCATCCCGGGGTGTACACCACGGAGGCGCCGACTCCGGAGGTCACGCTCTCCAGGCCCACCGCGATCCCCATTCCCTGGATGATGGAGAGGACGATGGTACCGTACCGGGTGTACTGGGTGATCTTCCGGCGCCCGAGTTCCCCCTCCTTCGAAAGCTTTTCCAGCTGCGGGATGACCACGGTGAGAAGCTGGAGGATGATCGAGGAGCTGATGTACGGCATGATCCCGAGGGTGAAGATGGAGAAGCGCTGGAGCGCGCCCCCGGAGAACATGTCGATCAGCCCGAAGAGGGTTCCCGCCTGGCTCTCGAACACCGCCTTGAGCGCGATGTTGTTGATCCCGGGCGTCGGGATGTGGATCCCGATCCGGTACACGATGAGGAGGAGCCCCGTCATGAGGATCCGCCGCTTGAGCTCGGGGACCCGGGCGATATTCTGGAATCCGCTGAGCACCGGGGTCAGACCTCCACGGTCCCGCCGGCGGCCACGACCTTCTCCATCGCAGTCCGGCTGGCCTTGTCGACCTTCACCGTGAGTTTCCGGGTAAGCTCCCCGTCCCCGAGCAGCTTCACGCCGTCCGCCGGCCCCTTGATCAGACCTTCCCTCCGGAGCGCCTCGGCGTCCACGACCGCCCCTGCCGGGAAACGGTTGAGCTCCTTGACGTTGACGATGGCCCACTCCTTGCGAAACGCGTTGACGAACCCCCTCTTGGGAAGCCGGCGCTGAAGGGGCATCTGGCCGCCCTCGTAGCCGGGCTTGGTTCCCCCGCCGCTGCGGGCCCGCAACCCCTTGTGCCCCTTGCCGGCGGTCTTGCCGAGGCCGGAGCCCTTGCCGCGCCCGACGCGTTTCCTGTCGCTTTTGGCCCCTTCCGCGGGCCGGAGTTCCGAGAGCTTCATTTCCCTTCCCCCACTTCCTCCATCCGGACGAGGAACTTTACTTTCTCGACCATCCCGCGGATCTCCGGGGTGTCCTGCCGCAGGACCGGGCGGTTTGTCCGGGTGAGGCCGAGCCCCTTCACGACCCGTCGGAGGTACTCGTTCCGCCCGCTCAGGCCCCGGACGAGGGTGATCCGTAGCTGTCCGCTCATGCCGTCGCCTCCTCTTCCCTGATGCCGCGGGCGCCGGCGACCTGCTCGGAGGTGCGCAGCTGGGAAAGCCCGTCGATCGCCGCCTTGACCAGGTTGTGGGGATTGTTGCTCCCCAGGGACTTCGTCAGGATGTTCGAGATCCCGCTGGACTCGATGACGGCCCGCACGCCGCCGCCGGCGATCACGCCGGTCCCGGGGGAGGCCGGGCGGATGATCACCCGGCTGGCGCCGAATTCGCCTACCACCTCGTGGGGGATGGTCCCGTTCACCAGCGGCACCTGGATAAGGCCCCGCTTGGCGTTCTGGACGGCCTTCCGGATGGCGTCCGGAACCTCGTTCGCCTTCCCGAGCCCCGTCCCCACGTGCCCGTTGCTGTCTCCCACGACGACGACCGCGCTGAAGGAGAACCGCCGTCCGCCCTTGACCACCTTGGCAACGCGGCTGATGTGCACCACCCGATCCTTCAGCTCCAGCCCTTCCGGATTGACTCTTTTCAAGCCTTCCTCCCCGTGCCCTCTCGATTGTGTGCGTTCCCTAGAATTCCAGGCCGGATTCGCGGGCCCCGTCGGCCAGCGCCTTGACCCGGCCGTGGTAGAGGAACCCGTTCCGGTCGAACACGACCCGGTGGATGTTCTTCTCGAGCGCCTTCTTCCCGATCAACTGCCCCACCTTCTTCGCCGCGTCGCTCTTGTCGAGGTCGCCGATCTCCGTCCGGATCTCCGGGGAGAGGGTGGAGGCCGCCAGGATGGTGGAGCCGGTCGAATCGACCACCAGCTGGGCGTAGATGTGCTTGGCGCTCCGGAAGACCGACAGGCGGGGGCGCTGCTCCGTCCCGAAGATCCGCCTGCGGATCCGGGCCTTCCGGTTCTGGCGTGCGGTTTCCCGCTGATTTTTCTGTCCCATGGCGTTTCGGTCCCCGTCTTGCGTCGTAAGGATTGCGCGTTGCGTCCCGTTACTTGCCCGCGGCCTTCCCGACCTTCTTGATCAGGCGCTCGCCCCGGTACCGGATCCCCTTGTTCTTGTAGACGTCCGGGCTGCGGAGGCGGCGGATCCGGGCGGCCGTCTCCCCGACCAGCTCCTTGTCGGTTCCGGTGACCTTGATCACCGTGGGGGACTCCAGATCCGCGTCGATCCCCTCCGGCAGCGGAAACGCCACCGGGTGGGAATAGCCGAGCGTGAGAGTCAGCGCGCGGGCCTTCTTCTCCGCTTTGTACCCGACCCCCACGATCTCGAGGGTCTTCGTGTACCCTTCCGTGACGCCCTGCACCATGTTGGACAGCAGGGTGCGGTACATCCCGAAGAGGTTCCTCGCCCCGTCGTCCGAGACCGCGACGGTCGCGCTCCCCCCCTTCACCTCGACGGAAATCTTCCCGGGGATGGGGCGGCGGATCACCCCCTTCTTCCCCGTGACGGTCAGCTCGCCGCCCTCGACTTCCACCTTCACGCCGGCCGGTATCGCTACCGGCTTCTTCCCGATTCTCGACATCGTTGCGCTCCTCCGGAATGGAACCCTCGCGTGCTACCAGACCTCGCAGAGAAGCTCGCCGCCGATGGAGAGCTTCTTCGCCTTCTCGCCCGTCATGACGCCTTTCGACGTGGAGAGGATGGCGATGCCGAACCCGTTCTTCACCGTCGGGATGTCGTCTTTCCCGACGTAGACCCTGCGCCCCGGGCGGCTCACCCGACGGATCCCCTTGATCGCGTAGCCGGTGTCGGGGGACGACTTCAGGGAGATCCGGAGGCGGTTCGCGGTCGGGTCGGCGACGACCCGGAATCCCTTGATGAACCCCTCTTCCTTCAGGATCTGCGCGATGTTCTGAAGGATGTTCGTCGACGGGAGCTCCAGCTGCTCGAACCGCGCCGTCTGGGCGTTCCGGAGGCGCGTCAGGAGATTCGAAATGTGGTCGTTGATGGCAGCCATCGCGCCCCCCTACCAGCTTGCCTTGACCACGCCCGGGAGCTCCCCGCGCAGGGCGAGTTCCCGGAGGCAGATCCGGCACAGCTGGAACTTCCGGTAGAATGCGCGCGGCCGTCCGCATCGCGGGCACCGGTTGTATTTCCGGACCCCGAACTTCGGCGTCCGCCTAGCCTTGGCGATGATCGATTTCTTTGCCAACGTCGGCTCTCCTCTCTCCCGCGTTACGCCCGGAAGGGCATGCCCATGAGCTTCAGGAGCTCCAGGCCTTCCTCGTCGGTCCGCGCCGTGGTCACGATGGTGATGTTCATGCCGCGGATCTTGTCGATCTTGTCGTAGTTCACCTCGGGGAAGATGATCTGCTCCTTCACCCCGAGGGTGTAATTGCCGCGCCCGTCGAATCCCTTCGGCGTGACGCCCTTGAAGTCGCGGACGCGGGGGAGGGCGATCGCCATCAGCTTGTCGAGGAAGTAGTACATCCGGTCCCGGCGCAGCGTCACCATGACGCCGATGGGGACCCCGGCGCGCAGCTTGAAATTCGCGATGCTCTTCCTCGCC
>DASWBR010000134.1:0-5568 GCA_036390495.1 Candidatus Deferrimicrobiaceae bacterium
AGAGCGTCCCCCTCTCCCCGAGCGTCATCGACCGGGCATTGGGGACTTCGGCGTACGGGGCGATGCGGAAGCCCGGCGGTAGCCGGATGTCGCCGACGCGGGCTTCCGCCGCGGTTCCTGCCGTGCCGGACAGGAGCATCCCGATCGCGGCTACGATGCCCAGCACTGCTGCCGTAGGGCGCATGACTCTCCCGTGCGTTCCGCTACTGCTTCCCGCCCTCCATTTTCCGGAAAAACTCCTCTCCACGGCGTTTCATCTCTTCCGGAGGCACGTCTTCCCGGTGCGTGGCCAGGTCCCATGTGTACCCGAACGGGTCCAGCACGCTCCCGGTCCGGTCGCCCCAGAACATGTCCTCCACGGGCCGTTTCACGGTGGCCCCCGCGTCCACCGCCTTGCGGAACGCCTCGTCCACGTTCCGGACGTAGAGGTATATTCCGGCGGGCGAGCCCCCGAGCGTTTCCGGCGCTCGGCACCCCATCCCGGGGACCTCGTCGCCGAGGAAGAACCGGGAGTCCCCGATCTGGAGTTCCGCGTGCATCACGGTCTTGCCGTCCGGACCCGGCATCCGTCCGAGCTCCTCCGCGCCGAAGGCCCGGCGGTAGAAATCGATGGCGCGATCGGCTCCCCGCACCGTCAGATGCGGGGTGATCGAATGATACCCTTCCGGGATCGGTTTTACGGCCACGGCCACCTTCCTTGCTGCCTTCATGATCCAGTCTCCTTTCTCCCTCCGGCGGAAAACCGCCGGATCTGCCCCCCGCACCGGACCGGGATACCCGCACAACCGGGAAGGGTCGAATCCGTTATTGCCGCACTCCGACCTTGCCGCACTCCATTCGATGAAACGGTTGTTCCGGTGGATTCCCCGGATGGAGAGGCGGACTTGGGGAAAGAGACGGAATGAATCCGCATCCAATAGGAATGGAACGAGACGGTCCGGCGCCTGGAGCAGATCTCCGCCCGGGAGTTGGCCATGCAACTGATCTGATGCGGAAACGGGAGGTACCCCATGAAAGAGGAGGACAGGAACACCCTTTGCCGGCAGATCGCCAGCCCGGTCAGATATCCAGGGACGAGACGTTCAAGGCGTTCTGCTCGATGAACTCGCGGCGCGGCTCGACCTGGTCGCCCATCAGGCGGGAGAAGATCTCGTCGGCGTCGGTCTCGTCCCCCAGCTCCACCCGCAGCAGGTCCCGCGACTCCGGGTTCATCGCCGTCTCCCAGAGCTGCTCGGGGTTCATCTCCCCCAGACCCTTGTAGCGCTGGATCGTCTGCCCCTTCTTCCCCGCTTCGAGCACCTGGCCCAGCAGGCACAGCGGGCCGTCCGCCTCGGGGAAGCTCCCCTCCCCTTCCAGACGGTACGGCGGCGGCAGGGTCTCGCCGATCTGCCCCCAGAGTTGTCCCGCCTCGCGCAGGTCGGACGATTCGAGCAGGTGGTGGTCGACGAGGCAATCCATCGGCATCCCGCCGCGTTTCCACGTCAGGCGGGCGCGGAACCCCTCGCTGTCGCCTTCGGGGTCCTGGTCGATCGCGAAGGTGGCGTTCGTCACGTCGGGGCGCGTGGTCTTCCACTCCGCGAGCAGCGACTTGAAGAACCGGTTCGCCGTCTTGTCGCTTTCGAGCACGTTTGCGACCTCCGCGACGCGGCCCGCCAGCGAAAGGAAGACGAAGGCGGGCATTCCGCGCCGCTCCACCCGGGAAGCGATCGTCTCCAGCCGGGAGATCCGGGAGAGCCACGCCATCAGCTTCTGGCCGGTGAGCCCTCCCCCGCCGTTTTTGCCCGCGACCCGCTTCCCCGCGGAGCCGTTCTCCAGGAGGTGCTTCCGGAACGCCGCGTCGTCCTTCAGGTACGTCATCTCCTTGCCGCGCCGCACGCCGTACAGCGGCGGCTGGGCGATGTAGATGTTCCCGCGCTCCAGCAGCTCCCGCATGTGACGGAAGAAGAAGGTCAGCAGAAGCGTCCGGATGTGGGCGCCGTCCACGTCGGCGTCGGTCATGATGATGACCTTTCCGTACCGGAGCTTGTCCGCCTCGTAGTTCTCCTTGCCGATCCCGGTGCCCAGCGCGGTGACCATCGTGCGGATCTCGGTGGAGGTGAGCATCTTGTCGATGCGCGCCTTCTCCACGTTCAGGATCTTCCCCTTCAGCGGAAGGATCGCCTGGTACCGCCGGTCGCGCGCCTGCTTCGCCGATCCGCCCGCCGAGTCGCCCTCGACGATGAACAGCTCGCACCGGGCCGGGTCCTTCTCCTGGCAGTCCGCGAGCTTCCCGGGCAGCCCCGCCGCGTCCATCGGCCCCTTGCGCACCAGCTCCTTCGCCTTCCGCGCCGCCTCGCGGGCCCGCGCCGCCTCCAGCCCCTTCTCGATGATCTTCTTCGGGACGGACGGGTGCTCCTCGAAGCACGTCATCAGCTTCTCGTACACCAGCGAGTCGACCAGCCCCTTCACCTCGCTGTTGCCGAGGCGGTTCTTGGTCTGCCCCTCGAACTGCGGCTCGGGTACCTTCACCGACACCACGGCGGTGAGCCCCTCGCTCAGGTCGTCCCCCCGCAGGTTCTCCTTGAACCCTTTCAGCAGGTTCCCCTGGTTGGCGTACTGGTTGATGGCGCGGGTGAGCGCCTGCCGGAAGCCGGTCAGGTGCGTGCCGCCGTCGTGCGTGTTGATGTTGTTGACGAAGGAGAAGACCGTCTCCTGGTACGAGTCGTTGTACTGGAGCGCCACCTCGATCTGGACGCCGTCCTTCTCCCCCTCGATCAGCACGGGCTTCGGGTGCAGCGGGGTCTTGTTCCGGTTCAGGTGCTGGACGAAGGAGACGATCCCGCCCTTGTACTGGAAGTCGTGGCTCTTCCCGTTGCGCTCGTCGAGGATGGAGATCTTGAGGCCCGCGTTCAGGAACGACAACTCCCGAAGCCGCTGGGATAGGACGTCGAAAGAGTACTCGGTCTCCGTGAAGATCTCCGGGTCCGGCTTGAACGTGATCCGCGTTCCCGTCTTGCGGGACTTGCCGGTGACCTTCAGGGGCGAGGAGGTCTCGCCGCGGGTAAAGCCGATCTGGTGCACCGCCCCGTCGCGCCGGATCTCGGCGACGAGGGACTCGGAGAGGGCGTTCACCACGGAAACCCCCACGCCGTGGAGGCCTCCCGACACCTTGTACGTCTCCCGGTCGAACTTGCCGCCCGCGTGCAGGACGGTCAGGACCACTTCGGCGGCGGGTCTTCCTTCCTCCGGCATGACGTCCACCGGGATGCCGCGGCCGTTGTCCTCGACCGTGACGGAGTTGTCGGCGTGGATGGCGACGGAGATGGTGTCGCAATGCCCCGCCATCGCCTCGTCGATCGAGTTGTCCACCACCTCGTAGACCAGGTGGTGCAGCCCGTGGGTGTCCGTGCTCCCGATGTACATCGCCGGGCGCTTCCGGACCGCCTCCAGGCCTTTTAAAACCTGAATGTTTTCGCCGGTATAGTCGCTGCCGTTCCCGTTTTTCGGACGGTCGTCCGCGCCGCTGCCCATGCGTACCCCGCTGCCGGATTGGTAATCTTTTTGATTATACTATTTCCCGGGGGGAAACGGAAGGGAAAACGGGGGGCTCGGCCCCCCGGGTGGTGAACCTAACCTTGCGAAAAGAAAAACAAAATCTTTTCAGAAGATCCGCATCGGCATCACGATCGCCAGATACGAGGCATCCTTCTCCGGCCGCAGGATCACCTGGGACACGTCGTCCTTCATCTGGAGGACCACCTTCTCCTCCGTGATCCCGCCCACGGCATCCTGCAGATACCTTCCGTTGAATCCGATTTTCATCGCGGGGCCTTCGTACTCCGCCTCCAGCAGGTCCCTCGCCTCCCCCTGGTCCGGGCTGGTGGAGGAAACCTCCAGCTGTTTCCCGGAGAAAGAGAGTTTCACGCTGTGCACCTTGTCGGGCGCCATCACGCCAACCCGCCGCAACACTTCCGCGAAGGCGTCCCTCTCCACTGTCGCCGTCAGCAGGTTCTCCTTCGGGATGACCTGCCGGTAGTCCGGGAACTCCGCGTCGAGGAGGCGCACCCAGACCTCCGTGTCCCCCTTCGCGGCGAACAGGAACTTCTCCGAAGCGGACAGCTCGATCGAACCGGGGCCGCTCTCCGCGAGCTTCCGAATCTCCAGGACGCCCTTCTTCGGCACCAGGACCCTCCGCGACGCCAGGATTTCCCCGATGTCGCCGACCTCCCCGTCCGCCATCGCGAGGCGGTGCCCGTCGGTCGCCACCATCCGTAGCATCGCGCCCGCTTTCGGATCCGTCCGCTCCATCAGAACGCCAGCGAGGTTGTAACGGGTCTCGTCGGAAGATGCGAAAGACACCACCCTCTCCGCAAGCTTCCGGAACACTTCCCCGTCCACGGACACCGGTTTCCCCGCCGGCTTCTCCGGCATCTCGGGGAACTCCTGCGCGGCAAGCCCCGCCAGGCGGAAGTGGGAACGCCCCGACGCGATCTCGACGTAGTTCCCTTCCCGGGCCGTGACCGTCACCGGCGAATCTTTCGGGAGGACCTTCGAGATGTCCAGGAGCTTGCGCGCGGGGAGCGCGATCGCTCCCGGCTCCCCCTTCCCCACCGGCTGCACGCACCGGACCACGATCTCGAGGTCGGACGACACCACCGCGAGGTTTCCCCCGGAAACCGTCATCAGCGCATGGGAGAGAACCGGCATGGTGTGCCGTCTCTCCGCCACGCCCTGGATCCCGGTCAACACGTCGATGAGCTGGTCGCGATCCACTGTGAAGTTCATCGGTGTCCTCTTCCTGATCTAAAGAATGAAAAGACCGTAGTCACAGAAGGGAGTGTGGAAACTGTGGAAAAGCCGTGCCAGGGCCATACAGGAAGGGATGGGGACTGTTGGGGAAACGGGGATGAACGGCGAATGCGGGACCCTCTTCCTGTGGGCAATTCCCGGTCCTTCCCTTTCTCCACAGAGTTATCCCTCGATTTTTTTCCTCAGGGAGTCCACCGTGCCCCTTAAAGATACATCGTCTGCAAGATTCTTCTCAATTTTTTTTACCGCGTACATGACGGTCGTGTGGTCACGTCCCCCGAACCGTTGGCCGATATCCGGAAAGGAGCAGTCCGTCAGTTCCCGCATGAGGTACATCGCCATCTGCCGCGGCCCCGCCACCGACTTGTGCTTCCGCTCCGAACGGAGGTCGGTCACCTTCACGCCGTAATGCTCCGCGACGATCTTCAGGATCGCATCCGGGGAGATCTCCCTCTTTGCGGTGATGATCAGCGGCGACAGGATCGACCGGGCGAGATCGAGGTTGATTTCGCGGCGGGTCAGCGAGGCGTGGGCCCCGATCCGGATCAGGTACCCTTCGAGCTCGCGGATGTTGCTCTTCACCACCGTGGCGAGGAAGAGGGCCACGTCTTCGGGAAGCGCGATGCTCTCGGCCTCCGCCTTCCGGTTCAGGATCGCGACCCGCGTTTCGATGTCGGGGGGCTGGATGTCCGCCACCAGGCCCCACTCGAACCGGGACTGGATCCGCTCCTCCAGGTCCGGGATCTCCTTCGGGAACTTGTCGCTGCTCACCACGATCTG
>DASWBR010000135.1:0-2579 GCA_036390495.1 Candidatus Deferrimicrobiaceae bacterium
GTCGTAATTCACGATCAGCTCGACAGGCGAAAGTCCGAGGAAAACGCCGTCCCGAAGGTTCGAGGTCCCGCCCACCAGGAGAATCTCCGTGCGCGCCTCGGCGTCGTGGACCGCCGCGGAGATCCGCCCCCGGAACCGGAGGTCCAGGCCGCGGTACGCCGCCATCACCAGGTCCTGCGTGATCACGACCGGACAGATCGCCTCCGGGGGGCCCTCGAGATCCAGCTCCCGCGCCAGGAAGGCGGCGTCCTCGTCGACCAGTCTCTCCCCTTCCGTCACGGGGATTTTCCCCAGCGGCTTCACGTACCCGACGCGCACCCCCTGCTCCCTCCAGATTTTCCCGAGGGCGAGCGCGAGAAGGGTCTTCCCCGCGAACGAAGAAGTGGAAGCGATGTACAGCTTCATGGGACCTCCGTGATGGTCATCCGGCAGTCGATCGCCCGGACGCCCCTGCCCTTCGGCAGCACCAGCAACGGGTTGACGTCCAGCTCCTGGATCTCGGGGAAATCGGCCGCCAGGCGGGAGACCCGGAGGATCGCGTCCACGACGGCCTCCTCGTCCGCGGGGTCGCCCCCGCGGAAGGAGGCGAGGAGGGGATAGGAGCGGATCTCCCGCACCATCTCCTCGGCGTCCCGCTTCGATAGGGGAGCCACGCGGAACGAAACGTCCTTCAGCACTTCCACGTGGATTCCCCCCATCCCGAACATGAGCATCGGGCCGAACTGCGGGTCCCTGCTCATCCCCAGGATGACTTCCCGTCCCCCTTCCACCATCTCCTGCACGGACACGCCGGCGATCCACGCGGAGGGCGCCCTGCGCCGGACGGCGGAAGTGATTTCGACGAACGCCCGGGAGACCTCCTCGGCAGAGGACAGGGACAGGCGCACCCCCCCCACGTCGGTCTTGTGCAGGATGTCCGGGGAGACGATCTTCATCACGACCTTCCCGGAACCCAGCTCCCGGTGCGCCTCCACGGCGGCGGCGCTGGTGTCGGCGAATGCGTGCCGCGGGAACGCGAAGCCGTACCCTTCGAGGATCCCGCGGGCCTCCTCTTCCCCCAGCGTCCTCCGGCCGGCGTCGAGAGCGGAGCGGATCGTGCGTTCCGCCCCGGGGGGCCGGACGGCCCGGTATTCCGTTTCCCCGGACGGCGCCTCGGGACGGAGACGGGCGTACCGGAGCATCCCGTGGATCGCCCGGACCGCGCGCTCCGGAACCGGGTAGTTCGGAATGCCTCCCAGGTTCAGGATCCCCCTCGCGCCCGCAACCGTGGCCTCCCCGAGGAAGGAGGCGAACACGGTCTTTCCGCTTCCCTTGAGGATGGAGACGACGGCCCGCGCCGTTTCCTCGGCCTCCGTCATCGCCTGGGGGGTCAGCAGGACGAGGACGATGTCCACCGAAGGCTCCTCCCGGAGAGCGACGAGCGCGTCCCGGTACCGGTCCGCCCGGGCGTCCCCGATGATGTCCACCGGGTTGGCGAGGCTGGCGGTCGACGGAACCCTCGGCAGGAGCTTCGCGCGGAGTTCCGCCGTGATCTCCGCGAGCGGTATCCCCAGGCGCTCCGCCATGTCGGCCGCCAGGATCCCCGGCCCCCCCGCGTTCGTAAGGATCAGGAGCCGTTCGCCGGGAGGGATCGGCTGCATCGCGAACCCCAGCGCCAGGTCGAAGAGTTCCTCCACCGTCTCCGCCCGGAGGATCCCGCCCTGCCGGAACGCCGCCGAATACGCCCGGTCGGACCCCGCGAGGCTCCCCGTGTGGGAGGAAGCCGCCCGCGCGCCGGCGGCGGTCGAACCCGCCTTGACCAGGACGACCGGCTTTTGCCGGGTCGCGTCCCTCGCCACCCGCAGGAATCTCCGTCCGTCGTCGATGCTCTCCACGTACCCGAGGATCACCCGCGTTTCCGAGTCCGCGGCCAGGTACTCCAGGACGTCCGACTCCGAGATGTCGGCCTTGTTGCCGAGGCTTACGAACTTCGAGAATCCGACGTTCTCCCCGATGGCCCAGTCCAGGACGGCGGTGCACAGCGCCCCGGACTGGGAAAAGAAGGAGATCGCCCCTTTCGGGGGGGTGCCCCGGGAGAAGGAGGCGTTCAGGGAGGCGTGGGTGTTGATGAGTCCGAGGCAGTTCGGGCCCAGGACCCGGATGCCGGCCGCGGATGCGGCCTCCGAGAGCCCCCTCTCGAGGGCGACCCCTTCCCCGCCGACCTCCTTGAATCCCGCGGAGATGGCGATCGCCGCCTTCATCCCTTTGCGGGCGAGGGCGGGAATCCCCGAAAGGATCGCTTTCGGCGGGACCACGAACACGCCGAGGTCCACAGGACCCGGGATCGATTCGATGGAGGTGTACAGGGGGCGCCCGAGGAGTTCCCCGCCGGACGGGTTCACACCGTATACAGGGCCGGGAAACCCTGCCTGAACGAGGTTCGCGAACACCCCGAACCCCACTTTTTCCGGGTTCCTGGAGGCCCCTACGACCGCGACGGACCCCGGCTGCAGGAATTCCTTCGGGAGCACGAAACTACTATAGGATATTTATCTTTTTTATAGTAAGTTTGTTCCCATCGGGACCGTTTGTTTCGATCC
>DASWBR010000136.1:0-3031 GCA_036390495.1 Candidatus Deferrimicrobiaceae bacterium
CGCCTTCCCTTCCTCGCCGGCGTCGGCCAGGGAGCGGATCAGCCGCGGAAGGACGGGGTCTCTCCCCCGCGCGGCGTCGGGAAGCGTCGAGAACGCGCGCGCGGCTTCACCGGGAAGGTGCAGATCCAGGTACCGGTCCGCGGTGTACGCCGCGGGAGAAGTCCCCTGCATAGCGCCCGCCGGGAAGGGGGGCGCCAGGAGGAAGAGGAGGAAGAGGAACGCCATTGCGATCGGAACCCCCGGCGTGTGGGGGCGGCAGGCGGGTGCCCGCAACTACTTCTCCGCCGCCTGGACGAGCGCCGGCTCCTGCCTGCCCTTCGGCAGGGTCAGGGAGAGCCGGACCCGGAACGTTTCCCCGGCGAGCACGGTCGACCGCACGGTGTGGATTGCCGGAGCCTTCCACGAGGGGTGGGTGAGCTCCAGCCTCGCCTCGTGCGTGCCCGGGAGGAGGGGGGCGTGCAGCACGAGGGGGTCGGATCCTGCCTGGAACCGTTCCCGCTCCCCCTTCGACCATTCCCGGTCCATCTCCGGCTTCCCGTCGAGGTACAGCTTCCAGGCCGCGGGAGCGGTAGCCGTCCCCCCGTTCCGGATCTCGACGCGGATGGACGTGGGCCGGGGCGTCACGGCGATCTCCTCGATCCGTTCCAGTTCCGAGGAGAGCGCGTCCATCTCTTTCAGGATGCCGGCCAGATCCTTCTCGATGGCGTCCGTCGCGTCCTCCGCTCCCACGGCCCGCGGCGGCGGGGCGGAGAGCCAGAGCGCGGACAGGATCGGGAGGAGTGCGAGCAGGCGGTACCGGTATTTCATTGGCGTGCCCTTTCCTTCAGACCGGGGGATTCCAGCGCGACTCCCGACGGGAGCGACACGCGGACGAACTGGGCGGACGGGATTTCCGGGGAGAGGATCAGCGGGCCGAAGATCCGGACGAGCTTCCTGGAGGGGGTCCCAGCGAACAGGACGACGGTGAGGAAGGCGCGGCACGGCTTCTTCCCCCGGTAATATTTCGCCGAGAACGTGAACTCCTCCGGCACGTTCCGCTCGAGGGAGAACACCTCCGGCCCGAACCCTATCCGGTTGTCGAACCAGAGTCTCCCCGCCGGGATCGCGATCGGGGATTCGAGGGGGTCCGCCGCGTCGAACCACGTGTGGTGCCCGGACCTGTCGCTCACGTGGAGGTCGAGGTCGACGTCGTCCTCGTCCCAGTGGAGGATCGCCATCAGGGGCCGTTCCGCGATCCCCCGGGACGGGACTTTCCGATCCCCGCTGGTCCCGGCCTGACCCGTCACGTCGAGCGCCTCGACCTGGAAGGTGTCCTCCTCCGCCATGAGGATGGCGGGCTGCTCGAACGTGCCGTCCTCCCGGATCCGGATGTTCCGCGGGATGTCGTTCTGGATGAGGAACGCCTCCCGGAGGGGGGTCTTGCTCCGTATGCTCCCGCGCAAGGTGACGACGGGCGACCAGGTGACATCGGTCACGGCACCCTCCGCCGGCGAGGAGATCTCGATGGTGGGGCGCGGGGGGACGTACCGGACGGTCCGGGACGTCCGAATGGCGCGGCCGAACAGGTCCATTCCGGAAACCACGATGGGGTTCTCGCCGGAACGCAGGGAGACCGGAACCTCGAACGTCCCGCCCCGCACGGTCACGGTGCGGGCCTCCTGGCCGATCGTGACCAGGACATCGGAGAGGGAGGAGTCCGTGGTCCCGCGGAGCATGTGGTTCGCGCGATCGGTCGTCCCTTCGGCGGGCTCCAGCAGCAGGATCTCCGACAGCCGGGGAAGCCGGAGGGAGCGCTCGACTTCCGGTGCGGGCCGGCGCCGGAGCCAATCCCCCCCGAGGATGCCGGTGATCTCCACTTTCTGCCGCCGGGCGAATCCGCCGGGATCCCGGTCCTCCGGCGGGTTCGCGTCCTCCCCCCCCGGGAGGAGGAGCATCCGGTCGCCCGGGATGCCGGAGGCGCGGAGCCGGAGGGCGACGGCCTGGGCCAGATCGTTCGCGAGGGACTCGTTCGCCTCCTCCCTGCCGATTGCGTCAAGGGTCACCCGGACGAGCAGGAAGATCTCGTCGCGCTTCCGCATCTGCTCTCGGAAATAGGCGATCTCCGTCCGCTGTTGCCCGGTCCACCCGTCCAGGAGGAGTTCGTTGAGGGGGATGGCGGACTTGAATACAATGTCGCTCTGGGGAAACGCGTAACCGGCAGGGAAATCTGCCATCAGGGCCTTCGCGGCTCCCGCCGGGGATCCCGGGAGGAGAAGGGCCAGGAGGAGAAGAAGCCGCCGGGCGGAGGGAGCGACGGGGTTACGCATGGGCCTCTTGTCGGTAAAAAATCTCTAAAACATTATATTACCACGGGGTTTACCCGTGGAGGGAAGGCGGAAGGCATGGGGGCGACAGGACGGGCAAGGATGGCGGACATCACGGGGAAGGAAGCCACGGGCCGCGAAGCGGTCGCCGAGGGGTGGGTCTTCCTCTCGCGGACCGCTTGGGGGATGATACGCGACGGCCGCATGGCAAAGGGGGATGTTCCCGCGGTGGCGCGCGTGGCGGGGATCCTCGCGGCGAAGGATACCCCGCGGCTTCTCCCCCTTTGCCATCCCATACCGCTTTCCTCGGTAGGCGTGGAAGTGACCCTTCCGCGGATGGGGGCGCTCCGCGTGGAGGCGACGGTCCGGACCGTGGCTCCCACGGGAGTCGAGATGGAAGCGCTCGCCGCAGTGGCGGCCGCCGCACTCTGCGTGTACGACATGGCGAAGCCGGTGGACCGTGGAATCCGGATCGAGGGGATCCGTCTGCTCCGGAAGACGGGAGGAAAGAGCGGGGATTACCTGGCGCGCTCGCCGCGGACCCCCCGACGGAGCACCCCGGCCAGCCGGAAGGCCTCCTCCCGTTCCCCGGGGAAGAGGGGACGCGGCCCGAAACGGTCCCGTTGATAGATGTCGAGAAATCGTTCCGCCTCCCCCGAAAGGTCCGGATGCGACCGGGCGGCCCCTGTGAGCATCCCGCGCATGGAGGTGCCCGGGGAGGGGCGATA
>DASWBR010000137.1:0-13590 GCA_036390495.1 Candidatus Deferrimicrobiaceae bacterium
TTCAACCCGATCATTCCGCGCTTCTTGGCCTCGGAAATGAACTGCTCCTCGAGCTCCGGGCTGGGAAGCCGGAAGACCACGTTCATGACAGACCGGCTCTCCCGTTCCACCGGCGAGCGGAAGAACTGCGGATTCTTGTCGATCACGCCGTACAGGCGGGCCGCTTTCCTGCGGTTCACCCCCTCCATCCCGGAGAGGCCGCCCTGTCCCTTCAGCCAGGAGAGGACGTTGCGGATCATGTAGACGCCGAACGTGGGCGGGGTGTTGTAGAGGGACTTGTTCTCCGCGTGGGTGCGGAACTGGAAGATCTTGGGGATGTCCTTCCGCCCCTTTTCCAAGAGCGCCTTCGACACGACGACCACGACCACGCCCGACGGACCGATGTTCTTCTGCGCGCCCGCGTACACCAGGCCGAACTTCGTCACGTCGAAGGGTCGCCAGAGGAAATCGCTCGACATGTCGGCCACCAGCGGCACGCTCCCGGTGTTCGGGAAGCCGCGGGAACCGTCGACGTTGAACTCCACACCGTGGATGGTCTCGTTGGAGGTGATGTGAAGGTACGCCGCCGACGGATCGACTTTCACTTCTCCAGGCGGGGGGACCCGGGTGTAGCTCTTCTCCTTCCCCTCGCCGGTACCGAGGTTTTGGACCGACACGTTGGCGCCGAACATCGCGGACACCATCTTCGCCTCTCCCAGCGCCTTCTCGCCCCACGCGCCCGTGATGACGTACTGGGTCGTGGCCCCCTTCTCGAGGAGGTTCATGGGGATCTGGGCGAAGAGCGTGGTGGCCCCTCCCTGGAGCAGCAGGACCTCGTAGCTTTCCGGCACGCCGAGCAGTTCCCGAACGAGGGCGATGGCCTCGTCGTGGACCGCCTCGTACTCCTTCCCGCGGTGGCTGTGCTCCATCACCGACATGCCGCTCCCCGAGAAGTCGAGGAACTCCTCCCGGGCGCGCTCCAGCGCGGGGAGGGGAAGCGCGGCGGGTCCTGTGTTGAAATTGATCTTCCGGTTCATGGCTGTCCTCATCGGGCGCGGAGGGGATTCCCGCGGGTCGCGCCTCGCGTCCGGCCGCGGCCGGTCTGCCGTTTCCAATCCGGGACCGACCCATTTTTTCAATCCCCGGGCGGACCGTCAAGATGATTCTCTTTCCCGCGGTCGGATCGCGATTTCCCCGACACCGTCTGATTCCCGACGAAAAGGTTGATTATTCCGGCCGTTGAAATATCTTGTGGGAAACAGATCCATTCCCGCGCGGAAAAGGAGGTACCGCATGCCGACCTATTCCTTCCGGTGCAGGAAGTGCGGAAAGGCTTTCCGGGAAACCCTCTCCTTCAAGGAGTACGAGGAGGGGAAGCGGAAGTGCCCGAAATGCGGAAGCGGCAGGGTCGTGCAGCTCCTCGAGCCTTTCTACGCGAAAACCTCAAGGAAGTCGTAGCCCCGGAGCGTTCGACGGAGGGGATTCCGGCTGCCTCATTTTTCGGCACCTTGTCCGGCGTGGAGGCGAAGCGGTGCACGACGGGGCGAATCGGGCGGCCGCATCGACCGGCGTCGATGCCCCACAGCCTGCTCCACAGCCTATCCACAGCGGCTGTTGAAGAATCGCCCGGCGCCCCCCCACTCCGGCACCGGGAATTGGACCCGGCCCGCCGGGAGGGAAATTTCTGTATGCAGTATACATTTCCCCCCTGGAAGTGTGATATAGTCCCGGGCAACGCTTTAGGCGGAAACCCACTTCCCATACCCAGGAGGAGGCCATGGCAAGGAAGAAGATTGCGATCATCGGCGGCGGTCAGATCGGGGGCGTGCTCGCCCAGTTGTGCGCGCTGCGGGAACTCGGCGACGTCGTGCTGTTCGACATCGTCGAGGGGATGCCCCAGGGGAAATGCCTCGACATCGCCGAGGCGTCGCCCGTCGACAGCTTCGACATCTCCCTGAAGGGGACCAACAACTACGAGGACATCAAGGGGGCCGACGTCGTGATCGTCACGGCGGGCCTTCCCCGCAAGCCCGGGATGAGCCGCGACGACCTGATCGAGGTGAATTCCAAAATCATGAACCAGGTCGCCGAAGGGATCAAGAAGTACGCCTCCGGTGCGTTCGTCATCGTCATCTCCAACCCGCTCGACGCCATGGTGACCCTGTGCCAGCGGATCACCGGCATCCCGTACACCCGCGTCATCGGCCAGGCAGGTGTCCTGGACTCCGCCCGTTTCAAGGCGTTCATCGCCTGGGAACTCGGCGTCTCCGTGCGGGACGTGAACGCCATGACCCTGGGCGGACACGGGGACGACATGGTTCCCCTGGTGCGGTACGCCAGCGTGAACGGGATCCCCGTGATGGAGCTCCTGGAGCGGAAGTACGGCAACGCCGCCAAGGCGAAGGAAGTCATGGACGCCATGGTGAAGCGCACCCGCGGCGCGGGGGGCGAGGTGGTCGCCCTCCTGAAGACCGGCTCCGCCTTCTACTCCCCGGCCTCCTCCACCATCGCGATGGTGGAGTCGATCCTCAAGGACCAGAAGCGCGTCCTCCCCTCCTGCGTGTTCCTGAACGGCGAGTTCGGCGTGAAGGGGTACTTCGTCGGCGTCCCCTGCGTCCTGGGAGCCGGCGGCGTCGAGAAGATCATCGAGTTCCAGCTCAACGCCGAGGAGCGGGCGATGATGGAGAAATCGGTGGCGGCGGTGAAGTCGCTGGTCGACACCCTCAAGTAGGCTCCACACCGGCCGGCCCCCGGGCGGAAGCGTCCGGAGGCCGCCGTTTCGGGCTGGCCGGGACGGGCGTCCCCCCGTTCCGGCCGGTTCCTTTCCCGCCCCTCCGGGTGGAAAAACGAAAGGCCCGGCATCGTTCCGCCGGGCCTTCCGGAATCCGAACACAAGGCGCTGGTAACCTCGGCGTGGCGTTCCGATCGGTTACCTACCTGACTTCCGACTGCAACCCCACTTTCCGTGCACCGTCGAGCAGAGCCAATCCGAGCCAAGCAAATCCTTGCCACTCCACGCCAAGCCGACGCGCCTTGCAAGAAGAATATAACGGGGTTTTGGAATAAATGTCAAGAAATTCCTTCGTCACCCCTCCTCCAGCCGGACGAGGTCGCGCGCCTTCTGCCGCAGAGTTTCGTTGACCTCGATCTTGTGGACCCTCTTCGCGTGCTCGGCGAGCGCCGCGATGATCTCGTCCACCGACTCGTCGTGGACCTCGAACGCGCAATTCAACCCCATCGCCCTGCACGACAGCTTTTTCCGCACCATGCGCCGTCCTCCTTTCCCGTGTCTATCCCCCGCCTACATGTACGGCTCGCGGATCTCCTCCTTCGTCGACGCGGCGAAGCAGTCCTCCCGCCAGAGGCACCCTTCCTGGTCGCACTCCTCCTCCGTGGCGGTGGCGTAGCAGTCGAAGTTCCCCTCGGCGAGCTGGATGGCCCGGATGAGGTCTTCCTTCCCCATCCCGGCGGACGGAATCCCCCGCTTCCTCGCGATGGAACGGATCTCCTTCATCTCCATGGTGTCCCTCCTTCCCGATGCCCGGAGCCGGCGGGACCCGGCGCCTGATTTGCATACAGTATACAATTTTCGGCCGGAAAGGACATGCCGGTGCCCGGCTTCCCGGAACCCACGTTACCGGTACGGGTAGAAAACGAAGAAGGAGAGGGAAAGGACCGCGAGGACCCAGAGCCCCGGGGGGACCTCCCGCTCCCTCCCTGCCAGGACCTTGATCAGCGGGTACGCGATGAGCCCGGCGGTCATCCCCACGCCGATGTTGTAGGTGAAGCTGATGAGGGAGATCGTGAGGAAGGCCGGGATCAGCTCCGTGAGGTCCCGGAAGTCGATCCGGGCCACCGGCGCGATCATGAAGCTCCCGATGACGATGAGGACGGAACCGTACGCGTGGGGGGGAACCGCGGTCAGCAGGGGCGCCAGGAACAGGGAGAGCAGGAACAGCAATGCCACGACCAGGGAGGAGAAACCGGTCCGCCCCCCTTCCTCGATCCCGGCTGCCGACTCGATGTAGGCCCCCGTGGTGGTCGTCCCCAGGAGCGGGGCAACGGTCGTGGCCAGGGCGTCCGCCAGCATCGGCTTCTCGATGTCCGGGAGGTTCCCGTTTTCGTCCAGCAGACCCGCACGGGCGGAAAGGCCGATCAGCGTCCCCACCGTGTCCACGAAGGCCATCACGAAGATCGTGAGGACTACGGGAAAGAAACCGGGGCTGAAAACCGCCCCGATGTCGAGCTGGAGCATCACGGGATTCGGATCGGGGGGAAGGCTCATCCATCGGCCAGGAGCCGGGGAAATCCGGAAGAGGAACGAGAGCGCCGTGGTGGCGAGCACGCCGATGACGATCGCCCCCGGCACCCTCCGGATCATCATCAGGACGATCGCGAAAAACCCGAATACGCCCAGCAGGCACGGGGCCTCCGCCAGGTTGCCCAGGGAGACGGGCGCCCCGGGAACTCCTATCCGGACGATCCCCGTCTCGTTCAGGCCGATGAACGTCAGGAACATGCCGATCCCCACGGCAAAACTGAACTTGAGGGAATGCGGGAGAGATTCGGCCAGCCAGCGGCGAACCCGGAACACCGTCAGGAGGGTGAACAGGACCCCCGCGACGAAGACGGCGCCGAGCGCGGCCTGCCAGGGGTACCCCATGGCCTTGACCACCGTGAATGCAATGAAGGCGTTTTCCCCCATGTAGGGGGCGACGGCGAAGGGACGCCGGGCGTAAACCCCCATCAGGACGGATCCGAAGGCGGAGGAAAGGATCGTGGCCACCATGGAGGGGCCCCTGGGGAGGCCGGCCGCTTCCAGGATCGCGGGGTTGACGATGATGATGTAGGCCATCGTCAGGAAGGTGGTGATCCCCGCCAGGATCTCCTGGCGGTAACTCGTCCCGTGCCGGTCGAACTCGAAATACCTTCTCATCCGTTCCTCCCGGGATCCGCGCCGGACCGGCGGCGCCTCCCGTCGTGCATCGAAAGGGTACCACATCCTTCCTTTCCGGGTCCCCGTCAGCCCCTCCCCTTGACATGCGGGGGGAGACGACCGTACAGATAAAGTTGCAGGGGTTCCACGCCGATACAGCAGGAGAGGTTGCACGGCGACTGCCGGGAGGTGGGATTCCGTGGGACGCGTCCTGTACGTCGCGGTCCTTCTGGGTGCGTTGGCATTGCCCTCGGCCGGGGTTTCCGCCGCGGTGCCGGAGACCATCGGCATCATACGGAATTCCGCCGGGGCCGCCACCATCGACCGCGGCGGGGTCGTCCTTCCGGCCGCCGCGGGGACCCTGCTCCGGGCCGGGGACACCCTCGTCACCGGAGCCGACGGCTCGCTGGGCATCGTCCTGCGGGACAACTCCACGCTCTCCCTCGGCCCTGCGAGCAGCCTCGTGATAAAGGATTTCCGGTTTTCCCCGGGGGAGGGGAAGTACGCCCTGCTGGCCCGGCTCACCCGCGGGACCATGGCGTACCTCTCGGGCCTGATCGGGAAGCTCTCCCCCGAATCGGCGCGGTTCGAAACCCCGGTCGCCTCCATCGGCATCCGGGGAACGCGTTTCGCCGTGAAGACGGATGAGTAGCCTCCGACCGGGAGCGCGTCTCCAGGGGATGCGGCGTTCCGGGGCGGCCTGCATCGTCGCGGCGCTGTTTGCCGCGGCGTGCGGAGCGACGGTGAAATCGTCTGTAACACCGCCACAGACCCGGGACACCGTAGTACTCCTTCCCGACGCAAAAGGGAAAACGGGCGCCATCGTGGTCTCGGGCGGCGGCGGCGAACAGGTCCTCTCAAGGCCGCGGCAGGCGGTAACCGTCGAGCACGGCGCGCCGCCGGGAAAGCCCACCACCCTGTCGGAGGACCAGGTCCAGACCATGGTCGGGCCGGCACTTTCCGCCCTGCCCCAGCCCCCGGTGCAGTTCATTCTCTACTTCCGGCACGACTCCACGGAACTTACCGACCGGTCCCGAAAACAGGTGCCGGATATTCTCCGGGTCATCCGGGAACGATATCCGGTGGACGTCAGCGTGGTGGGGCACACGGACACCCTGGGCAACAGGCGGTACAACGACCAGCTTGCCCTCAAGCGCGCCCGTACGGTCGCCGACCTCCTTTCTGCGTCGGTTGTAGACCCGTCCGTTCTCGAAATCGCCTCCCACGGAAAGGACAATCCTCTCGTCCCCACCGGCGACCAGGTTTCCGAACCGCGGAACCGCCGGGTCGAGGTGACGGTACGATAAGGTGAAGCGCCCCTCCCGGCCGCAAATTCTCGGCATCGTCCTCCCCGGCTTCACCCTGACCCTCCTGATGCTGGCCCTGCTCCTCTGGCCTCCCTCGCTGGCCGTCTTTCTCGAGGGGAAGATCTACGACTCGTTCCTCCGTTCCGCGCCGGCCCGTCCGCCGTCCGGAAACGTGACGGTGGTGGACCTCGACGAGGCGAGCCTCGCCAGGCTTGGCCAATGGCCCTGGCCCCGGTATCGCGTCGCCCAGCTTCTGGAAAAAATCCGGGAGGGGGGCGCGATCTCCGTCGGCCTCGACATGGTGTTCGCCGAGCCCGACCGGACGTCGCTCCGCCCCCTCTCGGGAGAGATCCGCCGAGATCTGGGGTTCGGCATCGGTCTGGAGGGCGTGCCGCCGGAGGCGCTGGACACCGACCGGACGCTCGCGGACATCCTCTCCAGGGGCCCCTTCGCCCTCGGGTACCAGTTCGACTTCGACGCGCCGCGCGGGGCGTCCTGCGTCCTCCACCCGTTGCGGGCAGCCGTGCGCTCCGCCCCCGGGGAAGATGCCGCGTCGGACCTTTTCGAGGCGCCAGGGGTCATCTGCAACCTCCCGATTCTCGCCCGGGCGGCGGGCTCCTCCGGATTCTTCAACGTGACCCCCGACGCCGACGGGATCCTCCGGCGCGTTCCCGTGGTGATCCGGCACAAGGGAGTTCTCTATCCGAGTCTCGCGCTGGCCGTCTTCCTGCGGAGCCGAGGCGGCGACGTGATCCTGGAGACGGGGCCGGAGGGGGCCGAATCCATGCGGATCGACGGGAAGGTCATCTCCCTCGACCGGCACGGAAATCTCCTGGTGAATTACCGGGGACGGAGGCACACGTTCCCGCACGTGTCGGCCGCGTCCCTCCTGGACGGGACCGCGGATCCGGCGGCGCTGCGGGGCAAGATGGTCATCGTCGGAACCACCGCCGCGGGACTCAAGGAGATCCGGACCACTCCGCTCGAAGCCGCCCAGCCGGGAGCCGAGATCCACGCGACCGTCATCGACAACCTCCTGGCGGGCGACCCTATCGCGCAGCCGCGGTGGGCGCACGGCCTCCAGATCCTCCTGATCCTGCTCCCGGGGTTCCTGCTGACGGGACTCCTCGCCCGGGAACGCGCCCTTTGGGGACTGGTGGCGATCATCCCCTCCATCGCCGGGATCTGGATCGGTTCCTGGTGGCTGTCCGCCTCCCGCCAGATCTTCCTCTCCCCGCTCCTGCCGGCGGTCACCCTGGGGACCGTCTTCACCCTGCTGACTTCCATCCGCTTCCTCCAGGCCGACCGGGAAATGCGGGAGCGGACCCGGAAACTGGCCCTGACCCAGGACGCCATCATCCAGAGCCTCGCCGCCCTGGCGGAGACCCGTCACCACGAAACCGGTGGCCACATCCAGCGGACGCGCCACTACATGAAGGCCCTGGCCATGCGCCTGCGCGGTCACCCCCGATACCGGCAATACCTGGACGACTCCGCGGTGGATCTCCTCTTCCGTCTCGCCCCTCTCCACGACATCGGCAAGGTCGGTGTGCGGGACGCCATCCTGCTCAAGCGGGACCGGTTGACGCCGGAGGAGTACGAGGAGATGAAGCGGCACACCCTGTACGGATCGGAGACGATCCGGCTCGCGAAGAACTTCATGGGAGAGGACTCGTTCCTCCGGGTCGCCGACGAGATCGCCATCAGCCACCACGAAAAATGGGACGGCACCGGCTACCCCCACGGCCTCCGGGAGGAGGATATCCCGATCCCGGGCCGCTTCATGGCGGTGGCGGACGCCTACGACGCCATCATCAGCTCCCGGGTGTACAAACCGGCCCTCCCCCACGAGGAGGCGGTCCGGATCCTTCGCGAGAAGCGGGGTTCCCACTTCGACCCCGACGTGGTGGACGCCTTCCTCGAGGCACGGGAGGAATTCCGGGGAATCGCCGTCCGTTTTGCCGGAACCGGCGTCGAGCCCGAACCGCCCGCGAGCGCCTGAGGTCCCCGATGGATCGGTTCGTCACCGGTGCTTTCTACCACCCGTCCTTCTCCCGGCGAAGCTACCTCACGGTCGGCGCGCGCCTGGCGGAATTCCCGATGGCCCTGGAGGGCATCCTGCGCACCGGGCGGGTCCGTCTGTACGAGCCCGGCCCTGTCCCGCGGGAACTTCTGCTGAAAGTCCACACCCGGGACCTGATCAAAGGGGTCCAGGGGGACCCCCTCTGCTCGACGGCCTGGCACTCGGCCGGCAGCGTGGTCCTTGCGGGAGAAAAGGTCGCCGAAGGGGAAATCCGCAATGCCTTCGCGTTCATCGGCGCAGGCGGACACCATGCGGGACGCGATTTCTTCGGCGGGTACTGCTGCTTCAACGACGTGGCGCTCTGCATCGCCAACCTGAGGGAGAAACACGGCCTCGGGCGCTTCGCCATACTGGACACCGACGCGCACCACGGCGACGGCACCCGGGAGCTTTTCGCCGGAGATCCGGACGTCCTCCACGTCTGCCTGTGCGGGTCGCGGTACGAATCCCCGGACGGGACGAAGGTCGACCTTCCGGGCCACGATCCCTGGTCCGCCGGAAGGGGAGACCGGCCCGCGAACGACGCGTATTTCGATCTTGTGGCGGAACATTTTCCCCGCCGCGCCCGCCGGTTCCGTCCGGACCTCATCTTCTGGTACTTCGGGTTCGACACGCACCAGGGGGACTACGGCGACATCGGCCTCACCGGCCCCTGCTACTGGAACATCGCCGTTCTGATGCGGGACCTCGCGACGGAAATCTGCGGAGGAAAACTCGAGGTGGTCCTGGGAGGCGGCTCCCACACCCGGCTGGCCACGTACCTGATCCCGCCAATCATCGAACGGCTGGCCGGGCTCCCCCAGCCGGACCCGGATCCCCTTCCGCCCGGATGATCCCGATATCGGAGAGGGACCGGTACCGTCCCTTGTAATCCAGGCCGTACCCCACCACCCATACGTCGGGGATGTCGAACCCCACGTATTCCACCTTGAGATCCGTCGAGAGACGGGAAGGCTTCCGGAGGAACGCGCATGTTCTCATGGAAGCAGGCTTCCGCGGCCGCAGGATGGAGAGGAGGTAGTCGAGGGTGCGGCCGGTATCCACGATATCCTCGACGATCAGGACGTGCTTCCCCGCGATTTCGGTCCGCAGATCCATGACGAGCCGGACCGGGCCCGTCGCGGTCGTCCCCCGATCGTAGGCGGAGAGCGCGACGAAGTCGATGCCGCCGGGGATGGAGAGGCGCCTGGAGAGGTCCGCCAGGAAGATGTAGCAACCCCGCAAGACGCCGACCAGGAGGAGTTCCCCGCAATCCCGGTAATCGGAAGAGATTTGCCGCGCCAGTTCCACCACGCGCTCCCGGATGCTCTCCTCCGAAAAGAGGATTTCCGTCTTCTCCCGCGTCATGGCGCCCCCTCGGGGGAGCGCGTGCACTCCCCCGCAACACCATACCATCCCGGGGGTGCCCATTCCCAGCCGGGGACGGGGAACGGGATGCACCTTCCCCGAAGGAGTGGCAATATGCAAAATGGGACAAGGAGGAAGGAATGTCCTACTGGAGCGCCCGGGACACCGGGTGGGTCGAACCGTTCATCGAACACCAGGGGGAGCCGCGCGGCATGTGGCTGTGGAAGCCGCGGGCCATCGGGGAAAAACTGCTGATCGCGCGGAAAGGAAGCGCCATCCCAGCCCGGTGGACGGAGCGCACCGCCGTATACCTGGATTTCCGGAGCGCCTTCGGGACCGGGGGACACGGCACGACCGAGGGGTGCCTCCTCGCGATGGAGACATTCATCCGGGGGGGCGAGCGGGTGCTCGACGTCGGGACGGGGACCGGGATCCTTGCCATCGCGGCCCGCAAGCTGGGGGCGGCGCAAGTCACGGCGGTCGACATCGACCGGGGCGCCTGCGAGGAAACCCGGAGGAACCTGGCGCTGAACGGCATCCCGGAGGACGTAATCGTCCGGGAGGGGGGAATCCGGTCCGTCGCGGGGCGTTACGACATCGTCATCGCGAACCTGAGGACACCCGTTCTCGCCGGGATCGTCGGGGACATAGCGGACCGCCTGGAGCGGTCCGGGCTCGCGATCCTGTCCGGCATCCTGGAACGGGAGCTGCACCCGTTCCTCTCCCTGCTGGGGGGATATCCCTTCGGACCGCCGGATATCCGGAGGCTACGGGGGTGGATGACGCTCGAGTCCCGGATGCGCCGGGTTACCTGACGGCCGCCGTCTCCTTCAACGCCGACCAGACCAGCCTGCCGGTGCCGTCCTGCACCTGGAGGTCTGCATCCCCTCGATCCGGAAGACGGATCACGGCGCGCGTGGCGCCGTTCTCGTCCAGGAGAAGGAAAGACGGACTCCCATCGGCGGACAGGTTCAGCCTCGCGCGCGTGCGGCCGCCCCGGTCCGTCATTTCCAGTCCGGGAAGGCCGTCGTTCAGCAGCGCGAAGCGCGCGCGGATTTTGTAACCCCTGTCGATCAGCACCAGGCCGGGCTTTCCTTCCGGGCACACGCAGAGTTCGGCACGCACGTCCCCGGTGCTGTCCACGACCTGGAACGATTCGGCCCGGATCACCCTCTCGACTTTTACCCCGTCGTAGGCGTGCACCGTCGTTCCCGGCAGGACCTTGCCCGAGATCACCCCTCCCGCCGCCCCGGAAGCCATCGCGAGCACGGCGAGCACCGTGAACCGCTTCCGATCCATGTCCCCCTCCTGAACCGTTCTCCTCCACACGCAAGGGAGAACAGCTGCTGTTAAAAGGAAATACCGCTGCGCCTCCTGTAATACGGTGGCCGTGGCGGGATGGATACAAACCGGAGGAGGAAAAACGATGCGGAATTTCCGTGACGGGCTACGGCGGGGCTACCCCCGACACGGCCATGAGGATGTTGGGATAAGACAGGTCCCGGACCCCGTTCAGGAGTTTCGCGTTTTTGGTCTTCCGGTTGTAAACCACCATGGCAGGGGTTCCCTCGATCCGGAAGGTCTGGACCACGGACTGGAAATACTGGATCCCGGCGTTCACGTCCGCATAGTTGAGGGGCCGGTACGACACCCCCAGCCGGGCCACCGCTTTCTGGACATCCTCCGGCGAGGGCTCCTTCGTCCGCTCGGCCAGCTGGAGGAGCGCCTTCCGGATCTCGAGGTATTTCGCCTTCTCCCGCACCAGGAACGACAGGTTGTACGGGACGTAATTCATGCTCTCGGGGTGGACCGGCTGGTCGATGAACAGGAGCTTCGCCCGCCGGATGATGTCCGGGTACGCCCGCTCCATCTCCGGTTCCGCCTTGCGGCACGCGGGGCAGAACCAGTCCGTGAAAACGTACACCTCGATCTCCGCGTCGTCCTTCCCCAGTGCCAGCGGGAGGGACGCAGCCTGGGAACTGGAGGGGTTCCCCATTCCGATGAACGTGACGAACGCCCCCGCGAACACCACCGCCGCCAGAAAGACGCCCTTCGACAGATGCCGCAACATCGCTCCCCTCCCGGAAACGGATTCCCGCCGGAATTGCGCGACGGGACCGGCCGCAAGCGCGACCCCCACCACGCCGACGCAGATTGCGACGGCGAGGCACATCGGGCACCATCGCCTGATGACGGAATGCTGCACGTGCAGAAACACGGATTCCGCTCCCCACGCCCCGGCGATCAGGACCGGGAGCGCTTTCCGCAGGATGTTCCTTTCGCGGAAATAGTACACCAGCATGCAGAGGCCGAAGAAGCCGATCCCGAACACCGGGAATTTTACTCCGAAGATCGTCCACCGGTACGTCGCCTTGCACGCGTCGGTGCACAGGCCGACAGCAAGGAGAACGGAGAGCAGGAAGGCCACGGCGAGCCCGGCCCAGACCAGCGCGGGGGGAAACCCGAGGCCCCTCGCCCGTTCGGTAAGCGTTGGCATCGGGAAATGGCCCCCCATCCGTTGGTATCGACGGAGGATTCCGGCAGCCGGAACCCCACAGGGACAATTATATCCCGGAAGCTCCGCTGCGTGTCCCCGGCAGGACCGGACGCGATGTCCCGGGGAGTGGAAACGCGTTACTTCTTCTCTTCCGCCTCAGCCTTCGCCTTCTCCTTCAAGGCATGGCACATCACGGTGCAATCCTTCAGGTTTTTCACGCCGCTTCCCACGTCCGTCTTGTGGCACTTCATGCATGCCTCATGGTACGCGGCCTTGAGCTCCACGTGGCTGGTCCCCTTCGGCTGGATGGACGGGGGGTGGCACTCCGAACAGGGCCGGAGTTTTCCGGCCTTCACGTTCTTCCGGAACGCGGCGGAATCGGCCTGGTGGCATTCCAGGCAGGGGCTGACCTGCAGTCCGATGTGCTGGTGGTGGCAATCCGCGCATCCGCCCGCGTAGGAAACGTGCGCCGCGTGGTTGAACCGTACCGGTTCGTAGATCTTGGACAAGGTCCCCAGGGTCAGAATCTTCGGAAGTTCCGCCGCCGGGCCCTTCTCGGTCGCCACCGACACCCCGCTCCAGAGGACAAGGGCAACCACGATCATCGTCGCTTTCTTCACGGTTCCGGCCTCCCCTCGAATTTGCGGTATCAGGCGGAGCATATCGAAATCTCCGTCCCAGGCAAAGCGCCTTTTCCGGTCGGTTTCGGGAAATCCGGGCGGAAACACGACCCGGGCCGCCGCGTTGGACCCCGTGGCGGCCCGTCACCCGCTTGACGAGGGCTGTTTCACTCGCGCCCGTCGGTGTGGAAATACCCTCTCGCCAGCTCCTCCCACCGGTCCCCCGCAAGGGCCCGGGCGATGCCACGGACCGGCCTCCCGCCGTCCTGATACACGGTTCCCAACGCGGGGCCTTCCTGCTCCATGGAGTTCCCGATGTCTCCCCGGAGCCGTTCGAGCACGCTCGACATCCACTGCCGGGCCATCTCCCCCGACAGCAGGTTTCTCTTGTTCGGGTTGAACCGCTCCGGCCGGACCTTCAGCAGCCACCCGCTTTCGAACGGATCCAGGCCGAGGAGGTCGGGGTTCCGGATCGCCTCCTGGTTCACGGCGACAACCTCCCCGTCTATCGGAGACAGGATGTCGATCGTCTTATCCTGTGCCGAAACGGCCCACCCCTTCTCTCCCTGTTGCAGCTTCGCACCCGGGCCCGGGAGGCGGACGGCGTCGACCTTCCCGATGAGCTTCTGGGAGAAATCGTCCATCCCCACCTTCACGAGCCGGTCGTCCTCGGCCTTCAGCCAGCTGTGCCCCTGGTGGAAGAGGTACCCGTCGGGGACGCGGAAGTATTCCACGAAGCTGCGGGGACGTCCTTCCGCCACCTCGGGAGCCGGGGCCCGGTGGCTCAGGTACCGCGAGAAGTAGATGAACCCCGTCAGGAA
>DASWBR010000138.1:0-8146 GCA_036390495.1 Candidatus Deferrimicrobiaceae bacterium
TGGTGGGACGGCGCGCGCGGGGATCACGCGACGTGGCTTGAGCGGGTCAGCTATCGGGAGACCCGCTTCTACCTGCGGAGGGTCTTCCTCAACCTTCTCCAATATTACCGGATCTACCGCCCGGAGATGTTCGCCCGGCACTTCCCCAGCGCTCCCACAGCAGGGCCGCAAGCTCGCGATGACGGGCAGCCCCCACCGCCCGGGGAACCGGCCGACGCCGTTCTTTCGACGCCGCCCACGCCCGAAGACGTCCCGTACGCCTCGCCGCCTCCCCAAGCGACCGACGAAAGGTAGCGTTGCCGCGGGCTTCCCGCGCCAGTGCCGAGGCCGCCTCCTCCTGCGCCTCATCCCCCCGGCACACGAGCACCGCGTCGCACCCGGCCGAAACGGCGCGGACCGCCGCATCCCCCACCCCGAAATGGTCCGCGATCGCCCTCATCTCGAGCGCGTCGGAGAAGATCACGCCGCGGAACCGCATCCGCCCGCGGAGGAGCCCACGGAGGACCTTCCCCGACAACGTCGCGGGCGCGTCCGGATCCAGCGCCCGGTAGACCACGTGGGCGGTCATCAGGGCCGGGATCCCCGCCCGGACGGCGCGGCGGAACGGGAGCAGCTCGCGGGCGCAGAGGGTCGAGGACGGCGCGCGGACGACGGGCAGCTCCTCGTGGGAGTCGGCGGAGGTGTCGCCGTGTCCCGGAAAATGCTTCCCCACGGGAACGACGCCCCCCGCGAGGCAGCCGTTCGCGAAGGCGATGCCCAGCCGCGCGACGGTTTCCGCGGCATCGGAAAACGCCCTGTCCCCGATCACCGGGTTTGCCGGGTTGCTGTCCACGTCCAGGACGGGGGCGAAATCGACGTCGATCCCCGCGGCGCGCAGCTCGGCGGCGGTCGCGGCCCCGACGGCCGCGGCGACCTCCTCGTTCCTGCAGCAGAAGAGGGCGCATGCCCGTGCGGGGGGGAACCACGTGAAGGGGGGATCCTTCAGGCGCGCCACGCGCCCCCCCTCCTGGTCGACGGCGACGAGCGGGATCGGGTTCCTTTTCCCGGCGGCCGCCCGGATCTCGCGGCATAGTGCGCGCAACTGCGCCGGGCTCTCCACGTTCCGCGAGAACAGGACCACTCCGCCCGCCTCGCCCGCGGCGAGCCGCCTCGCGAGCCCCAGGGGAAGAGACTTCCCCTCGAACCCCACCCAGAGAGGGGAGGCGACGATGTCATTCCCGATGTTCATCCTTCGGAAAATACCACGGTTGCTGGCGCAGGACACTCTATCCCTCTCTCCCCGGCTTGAACCAAGAGTGTCCCGCTGACCGCGGCGTTCATCGGACGTCCTCCCGCACGTCGAGGGCGTCGCGAAGGCCGTCGCCGACGAAGTTGAACGACATCACCGTGAGGAGGATGGCCGCGCCGGGCGCCGTGACGAGGTGCGGGGCGACGAAGAGGAAGTGCCGCCCCTCGCCGATCATCGAGCCCCAGGACGGCGCGGGCGGCGCGACCCCGAGGCCCAGGAAGGAGAGGCCCGCCTCCGCCACGATCGCCCGGCCGATCCCGAACGTCGCTTCGACGAGGATCGGAGAGAGGGCGTTGGGGAGGACGTGCGCCAGCAGCAGGCGGGACGGCTTCCCTCCCACGGCGCGCGCCGACTCGACGTAATCCATCGCCTTGAGCTTCAGCACCTGTGCGCGCGCCACCCGCGCGTACCCCACCCATCCGAGGACCGACAGGGCGAAGAGGACGTTGCCGAAGGAAGGGCCCCGGACGGCCGCGATCCCGATGGCGAGGAGGATGCCCGGGAACGCCATCAGGACGTCGCACGCGTGGACGAAGACGCGGTCCGCGACGCCGCCGAGGAACCCCGCGAGCGATCCGGCGGCCACGCCGAACGCGAGGGATACGGCGACCGTCAGGAACCCCACCGAAAGCGAGAGGCGGGCGCCGTGGAGAAGTCGGGAGAGGACGTCCCGGCCGAGCTTGTCCTGACCCAGCCAATGGTCCGGGGACGGGGTGGAGAGCCCCTCGTCGAGGGACTGGGCCAGCGGGTCGCGCGGGGCGATCACGGGAGCGAGCAGGGCGGCGGCCGACAGCAGGGCGAGGACCGCCATCCCGGCGGCGGCCCCGCGGTGCCTCGCGGCGCGGCGCAGCAGCGCGAGGGGGCCCCGCCGCTCACTCATACCGGATCCTCGGGTCGAGGCGCGCGCACAGGATGTCTGTCGCCAGGTTCACCGCCACCGTGCACAGGGCGATGACGAGGACGCACCCCTGCACCAGGGGATAGTCCCGCGCGTCGATCGCCTGCACCAGGAGGCGTCCCACCCCCGGCCAGGAGAAGATCGTCTCCGTGATCACGCTCCCGGCGAGCACCGCGCCGAAGGAGAGCCCCAGCACCGTGACCACGGGGACCAGCGCGTTGCGAAGCGCGTGGCGCACGATCGCCTCGCCTCGGGAGAGGCCCCGCGCGGCAGCGGCCGTCACGTACTCCTTCCCGAGCTCCTCCAGCAGGGACGCCCGGACCATCCGCGTCAGCAGGGCGGCCATGCCGGTCCCCAGCGTGGCGGCGGGGAGGACGAGGTGCCGCGCCGTGCCGGATCCCCCCACGGGGAGCAGCGGCAGGTGAACGGAAAAGAGGAGGATCAGCAGCGGCGCGAGGCAGAAGTTCGGGATGGAAAGGGAGACCATGGATGCGAGGCCGGAGAGGTAGTCCGCCGGGCGGCCTTTCCGTGTCGCCGCGACGATCCCGAGCGGCACGGCGACGAGGATCGCCACCCCGATGGAGGTCGCTCCCAGCAGCAGGGTCGCCGGGAACCGGCGCCGGATCTCCCGGAGCACCGGCTCCCGGCTGCGGATCGACGTGCCGAGGTCCCCGCGCGGAAGCCCGGAGAGAAAATCCGCGTACTGGACGAGCACCGGCCGGTCGAGGCGGAGTTCCCGCCGCAGTTCCTCCTTCTGCGCCGGCACCGCGCTCTCCCCGAGCAGGATCTCCACGGGGTCGCCCGGCAGGAGGTGGACGAGGAGGAAGACGACGGTGACGACGCCGAACACCACGGGGATGGCGTGCAGGGCGCGCCGCAGCAGGTAGCGCCTCACCGGGCGGCCCCCGGCCCCGCTGCAGGCGCCGCCGGAAGGATCCGCATGGAGGTGACGGGGGAGTAACTCTCGTCGGGGGTGATGGCGAAACCCGCAAGGCGCCGGTCGCGCACGAGGACGTTCCGGCCTGCCCACAGCGGGAAGACGGGAAGGTCCCTCGCGAGGATCCCCTGCACCCGCCGGTACATCTCGCGGCGCAGTGAAGGGGAGGGCTCCCGCCTCGCGGCCGTCGTCATCCGGTCCACCTCGGGGTCCGAGTATCCGCCGCGGTTCGCCCCGTCGGGGGGGACGCTCGCCGAGTGGAAGGCGTGGTGGAAGATGTCGGGATCGGAGATCCCCACCCAGGTCAGGCTGTAGAGCTGGAAGTTCCCCTTCCTCACGTCGGAGAAGAAGGTCCCCCACTCCAGCGACTGGACCTCGACGGCGATCCCGACCTGGCGAAGCTGCTCCTGGATCGCGGCGGCAACGCGCCGGCGCAGTTCGTTCTGCGACGTCTTGTACGTCAGCCGGAGTCGCGGGAGCGGACCGTCCCCGTCCGGATCGGGATACCCCGACTCGTCGAGGAGGCGGCGCGCCAGCGCCGGGTCGAAACGGAAGGGGGGAATGCCGGGATCCGCGGCCCACGAACCGGGCGGGAGGATCGACTCCGCGAGGTCCGCGCGTCCCTTCCAGATGGCGCGGACGATGGCCTGCCGGTCGATGGCCGCCGCGACCGCCCGCCGGACCCTCGGGTCCGACAGGGCGCGGTCCCGCAGGTTGAAGCCGAGGTAGGTCACGTTTCCGCCGGCCCCCTCCTCGACGGCGAGACGGCCGGTCTTCTCCGCGGCGGGGAGGAGGTCCGGGTCGATCCCGTTCAGCGCGAAGTTGACGCTCCCGGCGGAAAGTTCCAGGAAACGGACGTTGCTGTCGGGGAGGAACTTCACCGTGACCGACCGGATTGCGGGGATTCCGCCGTGATACCCGTCGAACGCGGAAAGCACCGCCTCCCCATCCGGAGAGACCCCGTCGACACGGTACGGGCCCGCCCCGGGGGGCGGCGCGTACGCCGCCGACCGGCTGCCGGCGGGAACGATGCCGCGCACCGCCGTGGAGAGGAAGGGGGCGAACGGTTCCGCGAGCCGGAAGAAGACGGTGCGGTCGTCCGGAGTCCCGACGGACGTCACGTGCCGGTAGAGCGCCCGGTGGGGGGATCTGTTCGACGGGTCGAGGATCCACTCGAACGTGTACCGCACGTCCGCGGAGGTCAGTGGGCGCCCGTCGTGGAACCGGAGGCCGGGGCGGAGGCGGAAGACGTATGTGCGCGGATCGGGCGTCTCCCACCGTTCGGCGAGGTCCGGAACGGGATTCCCGGCCGCGTCCCGCCGCACGAGGGATGCGTGGGTCATCTGGAGGATCTGCTCGCCGTAAGCGTCCGTCGCCACGCGGGGGTCGAGGCTCACCGGCGTCCCTGGCAGCGCGATCACCAGCCGTCCCTCGTCGATCGGAAGCTTCTGCGTGCAGGCGGGGAAGAGCAGCACGGCGAGCAGTGCGGCCCTCCGGAGTCGCCTGGGGATCGAGGCGCCGGCCGTCATGCCGCTATGGTACCACCGCGTGCCGCGGCGCCCCCGGTTTCCCTCCCCGGATGGCCCCGATGTGTTAATAATAACGGATGGCAACGGGGGTCCGGAACGAACGGTTCGGGCGACAGTCCGCGCCGGCAGAGACGTCTTTCCGCCATGTGCTCTCCCGTCCCTCCTTCTACCGCCTCGGGTTCGCCGTCGCGAACCGGGTTCCCGCGCGGATCCTGTACCGCGTCGCGGATTTCGTCGGGGAGGCTTCCTACTTCCGGTACCGGAAACGCGGGGCGAACGTGCGGGGGAACCTCGAAAAGGTTTTTCCGGAACGTTCCCCTGCGGAGATCGCGGCGCTCGCGAGAGGCACGTTCCGGAATTTCGCGCGATACCTCGTGGACTACGGGCGTTTCCAAAGCGCGCCTTCGGGGGAACTCGACGGGGCCATACAGGATCTGGAGGGCGGAGATCACCAGGAAGAGGCGCTCCGTTCGGGAAAGGGCGTCATCCTCGTCACCGGGCACGTCGGGAACTGGGAACTGGGGGGGTTGTACTTCGTCCGGATGGGGGTCAAGGTGAACGTCGTGACGCTCCCGGACATCGCCCCCCGGATCAACGCGATCCGGGAGAAGTACCGGGGAACCTACAACATCCGGACGATCGTGCTGGACGGGACGCCTTTTGCGACGGTGGAGATGGTGGCGTCCCTCCGGAGAGGCGAGATGGTCGCCATGCTGGTGGACCGCTGGGAGAGCGAGGACGGTGTCCGGGCGGAATTTTTCGGCAGGCCCCACCTGTTTCCCCGGGGGCCCTTCGCCCTGAGCCGGGCGACCGGTGCGATGATCCTCCCCGCATTCGTCGTCCGCGAAGGGAAGGGGTACAAGGGAGTCGCGGAGCGCCCTTTCGTCGCCTGCGGATCGGAAGACGAGCCGTACGCGCAGCGGATTGCACAGGCATTGGAGCGGATTATCAGGAGATTTCCGGACCAGTGGTATAATTTCCTGCCGGCCTGAAGAGGACATTCCACCGGCGGGACGCCGCTAGGGAGGGGCATGCCTCCAACGGGAGTTGCAACGGAGAACGAGCCGTTCGGGGTGACGCTCGGCGGGAAGAAGGTGCCCCGCGTCGCCACCTCCCTCCCGAAATCCACACGCTCCTTGTGCCCGGTGTGCCTCGCGACCGTTCCGGCGACCCTGTCCGCCGAGGACGGCCAGGTGTGGATGAGGAAGAGCTGTCCCTCCCACGGAACGTTCAGCGACATCGTATTTTCCGACGCCGGGATGTACCTGCGCATGGAGGAGTGGTACTTCGGGGACGGCAGCGGATTTACCAACCCCGTGGAAGGGGCGGCCGCCTGCCCGGAGGGGTGCGGAATCTGCGGGGAACACACCGCGCACACCTCGCTGGCCAACATCGACCTGACGTCCCGCTGCAACCTTTCGTGCAGCGTCTGCTTCGCCGATGCGAACCGGCGCCCGCACGATCTGCCGTACGAGAAGGCCCTCGAGGCGCTCCGGCGGTTCCGGGAGCAGCGTCCCGCGCCCGCCTTCGCCGTCCAGTTCACCGGCGGAGAACCGACCCTCCACCCCCGGTTCCTCGACATCGTGTCCGCTGCCCGGAAGATGGGGTTCTCCCACATCCAGGCGGCCACGAACGGCCTGAATTTCGGGGACCCGGATTTCTCCCGCCGGGCCCGCGACGCCGGACTCCAGTACCTCTACCTCCAGATGGACGGGGTCACGGACGACGTGTTCCTCGCGTTCCGCGGCGAGGGGCTGCTTTCCGCCAAGATGAAGGCGATCGATTCGGCGCGGAAGGCGGGCCTGCGCGTCATCTTCGTCCCGACGATCGCGCGCGGGGTGAACGACCACCAGATCGGCGACCTGTACCGTCTGGCGTTCGGGCACCTCGATGTCGTCTCGGGGATCTCCTTCCAGCCGGTCACGTTCACCGGGCGCTCCCCCGAAGCGGACCGGCTGCGCCTCCGGTTCACCCTCTCCGACCTTGTCCGGGAGTTCAGCGCGCAGACCGGGGTCACTCGACCCGTAGAGGACTGGTTCCCGCTGAACTCCGCCGTCCCGCTCGTCCGGTTCGCGGGGGCCGTCTCCGGTACGACGCCGGTGAACCACGCCTGCCATCCGCACTGCGGACTGATGACGCTCCTGTTCGTCGGCCCGCGGGGGAACGCGGTCCCGGTGACCCGCTTCCTGGACCTGCGGGCCCTCCTGGGTGAGGTCGACCGCCTTTCGGGGGCGGCGGGCAGGTCGAGGGGGAAAACGTTGTCCGGGATCCGGATGCTCCAGGCATTCCACCGGTTTTTCGACGGAAGGAGCGCGCCGGACGGGCTGACGTTCTACCGTTTCCTCAAGACTCTGGACGGCTTCGCCGACAAGAAATACACCTGGGAAGAGAGGTACCGGGGGTACACGTACAAGACCTTCTACGTCCTCGGAATGCACTTCATGGACGCGTACAACTTCGACCTCGAGAGGATTTCCCGGTGCGGCGTCCACTACGCGGCGCCCGACGGGAAGATCTATCCGTTCTGCACCTACAATTCCGGGCCGTTGTTCCGGCGCCGGGCGGAGAAGGGGATTGCGGGGGCGTAGCCGCCCGGCCGCCCGGACCTGCGGGCGGACGGGGAAGATCCTCCGGGTCGCGGCCGCGGTCGCGGCGTTCTGGCTGGCGCTCGCCGCGGAGGTTCCCTTCGTCGGGGGCGCGCAGCCTCCCGAGGTCCCGGTTTCCGGCCCGGAACGGTCGCTCTGGTTCCAGAAGACGAGGGAGCGCCAGAAGGATATCGACGGGTTGCGGGCGTCGGTCGTGCAGCGGAAGCGCCACCCGTCGCTGAAAGGGGAACTGGTCAGCGAGGGGACGCTGCTGTACAGGAAGCCCGCGCTCCTGCGCTGGGAGATCGTCCGCCCGGAATCCATGGTCCTCGTGATGGACGGCAGCAAACTGACCGTATACCACCCGTCGCGCAAGGAGGCGGAGCGGAAATACCTGTCGGACAGCATGGCCACGCGCGCCGCCGTGGAGTTCCTGACCGTCGGCATGGCCCCCTCCCTCCAGGAGCTCGAACGACGGTTCCGCGTGGAGCTGCTGCGCGGAGAAGGGTATTTCGTGCTGAAACTTTTCCCGCGGGGGAAGTGGCTGTCGCGAGCGGTGTCCTCGATATCGGTCTACCACGGGGAGGAGGGGATCGCCCCGCGGCGCGTCGTCGTCGAGGGGGCGGGGGGGGAGCGGACGGAGACCAGCCTCACCCGCGTGGTCGCCAATCCCGCGTTCCCGCCGGACGCGTTCGACCTTCGCCTCGGGCCCGACGTGAACGTGATCGAGGAAGGCGGGATCGGCAAGGTGAGGCAGGATGCGCCCTGACCGCGGCTCCTCCATCGGCGCGATCCCGCTTCCGGTCCGGCGTCTCCACGTGGAGCTCACCAGCCGGTGCAATTTCTCCTGCGAGTTCTGCCCCGACGGGAAGATGCGCCGTCCCCGCGGGTCGATGGAGTTCGACCTGC
>DASWBR010000139.1:0-2524 GCA_036390495.1 Candidatus Deferrimicrobiaceae bacterium
TCTGCCGGGCGGCCGTCGGGCGGCGGGCATCCGATACACCCGAAGGAGAAGACTGAATGGCCAAGACGGGTGCACAGCTGCGGTCCGCGTTCCTCGCCTACTTCGAGCGGCACGGGCACAAGGTCCTTCCCAGCGCCTCCCTCGTCCCGGGGAACGATCCCACTCTCCTCTTCACCAACTCGGGGATGGTCCAGTTCAAGGAGTATTTCCTCGGGATGGCCTCCGCCGACTGGAAACGCGCGGCCACCGCCCAGCGGTGCCTTCGGGTCAGCGGCAAGCACAACGACCTCGAGAACGTGGGGTACACGGCGAGGCACCACACCCTGTTCGAGATGCTCGGGAACTTCTCCTTCGGGGACTATTTCAAGAAGGATGCGATCTTCTTCGGGTGGGATTTCCTCACCCGGGAGGTCGGCCTCGACGGGAAGCGGATGACCGTGTCGGTGTTCCGCGAGGACGACGAGGCGTACGACCTCTGGCACAAGACGATGGGAATCCCCGCGTCGCGGATCGTCCGGTTCGACGAGAAGGACAACTTCTGGGCGATGGGTCCCACGGGTCCCTGCGGTCCCTGCTCGGAGATCATCTACGACCAGGGCGAGGGCGTGGGCTGCGGCCGGCCGGAGTGCGCGGTCGGGTGCGACTGCGACCGGTTCCTCGAGATCTGGAACCTCGTGTTCATGCAGTTCAACCAGGACGACGGGGGGAACAAGGCGCCGCTGCCGAAGCCCAGCATCGACACGGGAATGGGGCTGGAGCGGCTGGCCGGCGTGGTGCAGGGGGTGACGAGCAACTACGAGACCGACCTGTTCCTGCCGATCCTCTCGGAGATCGCGCGCCTTGGTTCCATTGCGCCGGGCACGTCCCCCGCCCTCGACGCCGCGGCGCGCGTCATCGCCGACCACGCCCGGGCAACCGCCTTCCTCATCGCCGACGGCATCCTCCCTTCCAACGAGGGGCGCGGCTACGTCCTCCGCCGGATCATGCGGCGGGCGCTGCGCCACGGCAAGAAGCTCGGCTTCGACGGGCCCTTCCTGCACAAGGTGGCGGGGAAGGTGGTGGCGGAGTTCTCCGCCGCGTACCCCGAGTTGGGGAAGAGCGCCTCCTTCATCGACACCGTCGCGTTCCAGGAGGAGAGACGGTTCCTCGAGACCCTGGATGCCGGCCTCCGGATGGTGGAGGACGAGTTTTCCCGGATGGGGACGCGAGGGGCGAAGGTGTTCCCGGGAGAGGTGGCGTTCCGGCTGTACGACACGTTCGGGTTCCCGGTCGACCTCACCGGCGACCTGTGCCGGGAGCGGGGGGTGGCCCTCGACGCCGCCGGGTTCGAGGCCGAGATGGAGAAGCAGCGCGCCCAGTCGCGGGTTTCCTGGAAGGGCGGCGAGATCGGGGGGCAGGACGCCGTCGCCGCGGAGCTGGCGCGGTCGGGCGTCACGGTGAGTTTCGTGGGGTACGAGAGGCAGTCCGCGGCGGCACGGGTCGCCGCCCTGTTCCTGGGCGGCGTCCGCGTGGGCACCGCCGACCGCGGGGAGGAGGTCGACCTCGTCGCCGACCTCACGCCATTTTACGGGGAGTCGGGAGGCCAGGTCGGGGACGTCGGCACGATCGCGGGCGACGGCTTCTCCCTCGAGGTCACCCACACGCGGCGCGCAACGGCCGACCTGGTCATCCACCGGGCGAAGGTCGTCTCCGGGACCGTCCGGGAAGGGCAGCCGGCGGATCTTGCGGTCGACTCCGGCACCCGGCGCCTCACCCAGGGGAACCACACGGCCACCCACCTTCTCCAGGCGGCGCTCCGGAAGATCCTCGGCACGCACGTCAAGCAGGCCGGATCCTACGTGGGCCCCGACAAGCTGCGGTTCGACTTCAACCACTTCGAGGCGTTGCCGCCCGATGCGCTGGCGGCGGTCGAGGAGGAGGTGAACCGCGCGGTCTTCGCCGCGACCCCCGTCGCATGGGAGAACCTCCCCTACGAGGAGGCAGTGGCGGCGGGCGCGATGGCGTTCTTCGGGGAGAAGTACGCGGACGTCGTGCGGATGGTGACCGTCCCCGGCGTCAGCCGGGAGCTGTGCGGCGGCACCCACGTGGGGAACACCGCGGAGATCGGACTGTTCCGCATCCTCTCCGAGGGGGCGCTGGCAGCCGGGGTGCGCCGCATCGAAGCCATCACAGGTCTGCCCGCCTGGCGGCACCTGCGGGAAGAGGCGGAGACCCTGCACGGTGTCGCGCGCGAGCTGAAGGTGGCGGCCCCGGAAGTCCCGGAGCGGGTGCGGAAACTCTCGGCTCAGATCCGTGCGCTGGAGAAGGCACTGCAGGAGGCGCGCCGCCGCTCCGCCAGGGACCTCGTCGGGGAGATTCTGTCCGGGGCCGTGGAGCAGGGGGGCGTCCGGAGGGTATCGGCGGAGGTGGAGCCGATGGACCCCGCGGCGCTGCGCGAACTGGCCGACGCCGTGAAGGGGAAGATGGGGAGCGGCCTGCTCCTTCTGGGGACCCGCGAGGGGGACCGGTGCCACCTCGTTGCCGG
>DASWBR010000140.1:0-19495 GCA_036390495.1 Candidatus Deferrimicrobiaceae bacterium
GGGACTGCTCTCGGACCTCTTCAATGCCCTGGGGGAGAAATGGGTGGAGCGGGGGACGATGTACCTGCCCCTTCCGGCGGGCGGGGAGGTGGTGATCCGCCTGGACGATTTTCCCGCCGTGCGTTTCTCGGGGGGAGTGGATGCGCTCCTGGACTTTCACGGGGGGCTTCCGAAACGCGTCAGCGAGGCCATCACCGGCACCTGGCCGCACGTCCGGGTCGTGTCGCTATCCGGAGCGGACCTGGATGGGATGCTCGAACGGATCCTGAACGTGTCCGGGTACCACTCCGTGAAGGAGGGGTTTTCCCGGCCGTTGGTCATCGGGGAAACGGTCTCTGTATCCCTTCCGGCACGGTGGGTCATCCAGCGGACGGATCAGAGCCTGCTCTCGGGCGACCTCGTCCTGGTGAAGAAGGTGCCGGAGAGGCCGGGGGAGGAACTGCTGGCGGTCCTCCGGTACGCCCGAAGGGTCGGCATCCGGGTTCTTCCGTACGCTGCGGATCCCGTTACCAGGGAGGGGTTCCTCGTCGGGCTGGGGGAGGAGGAGAAGGTCGCCACTCCGGTGGCCCTCGCGGTTCCCGCGGCGGGCGGGCTCCCGGCGGTGGATTTCGGACTTGCCTTCCTGGGGATACCGGCCCGGGAGGGAGATCGGCTGCGGATTGGAGGGAAGGGGGACGGCTTCCAGCTCGTGGTGCAGCCGGAGCGGCTTTTCGAGGCGGGGGGAAGGAAATACGTGGTCGACACCGGGAAGATGGCACCCGCCATCCGGGAGATCCTGAAGGGGTCGGGATACGCCGTCTTCCCGGCGGGGAAGGACGATACGGGCAGGGAGGTCCTCCGCCGCCTGCTGTCCGCCGCGGGGATTCCCGCAGCGGAACGGAAGGAGTACCTTCTCGCCGGGGGAGGGGATTCGGGGTACGCCGTCCACGTCACCGGGACGTTCCTGTCGCTTCCCGCGGACGGGGGCGGAAAACCCCGCACGGCCGTCCTGGTCCGGGGAAAGGTCCACACCGCCACCAGGGCGCTCCTTCGCGACCTGGGTGTGGAAATCGTGGAGTGGTAGTCGTAGAATACCTGGATGAACCGTAACCCCGCGCGCCGTCTGGCCGAGACATCGTCCCTGCTGGGGCTGGTGGAGTTCCGGCCCCGCCTGACGGTCGTACTCGCCCTCCTCACCGTCACGGTGGCCGTGGTCGGGTGGCGGATTTCCCGGGATGCGGGCGTCCGCAGGGTCGACGGGCTGGCGCGCGAGGCGGTCAGGCTGTTCCTGGCGGCCCCGGGGCCGGGGGCCGCCCCGGGGGTTGCCCTGGACCCCGCCGAAACCGAGCGGAAGGTCCACGACATCTCGGGCGTGACGCTGGCTCTGCCGCGGGACGAGCCCGGTCTCGCGGTGGAGACGGTTCGCAAGGAGAGTTTCGGGAAGCAGGCGGCCGCCGCGGTCCGGTTCCGGTACGCCGGGGACCCTTTCCTGCTGCTGGCGTTCCGGCAGGACCGTCTCCTGGGCGACCGGCCCCCCGCAGCCTTCCCCGAGGAGTCGGTCCTCTCCGGCGAGCGGGAGGGGAAGTCGTTCGTGTTCTGGGAACGGGACGGCGCCCTGTACATCGTGGTGTCGGACGTCGACGTCACGCGGGCATTCGACCTGGTCCGCCGCTTCTTCACGTAACCGGCACGATATCCTAGGAAGCCCGGAAGGAGGACAGCGAATGATCGTCGCCAGGCGTATGAAGCGCAACCCCGTGTTCGTGGACGAAGGGGAATCGATGAAGAAGGCGATGGACCTGCTGAAGGAGCACGAGATCCGGCACCTGCCGGTCCTCAAGGACGGGGAGAAGCTCGTCGGGATCCTGTCGGAGCGGGACATCAAGCAGGCCTCCCCCTCCCCGGCCACGGCGCTGGAGATCCGCGAGATCTACTACCTCCTCGACAAGGTCAAGGTGAAGCAGATCATGACGCGGCGCCCGTACACCATTTCCTCGACGGCCCCCATCGAGGAGGCGGCGCTGATCATCCGGGAGAAGAAGGTCGGTTGCCTCCCGGTGGTGGACAACGGAAAGCTCGTCGGCATCCTCACCGAGACCGACATCGTCGACTCCTTCATCGAGGCCATGGGGGTGAGCGGTCCCGGGTACCGGGTGGAACTGGCCCTGCCGAACAAGCCCGGCATGCTCTTCGAGGTCCTCAAGCTCATGAAGGATTTCGACGCCAACATCGTGTCGGTCGCCACGGCCCCCCACGACGACCCGGCCCGGAAGATCCTGGTCCTGCGGATCGAGACGAAGAACTACAAGGTGCTCAAGTCCGCGATCCGGAAATCGGGGTTCGAGCTGGTTTCCGCCGATTGACGTCCGTCAAGGAACGGATGCGGGGCGGGGGGCATCATAGAATAAAGGTGTAATATGGTTCAGGAGGTGCGTTCCGTGAGACCAGAGGTCGAGAAAGTACTGGAGAGCATTCGCCCGCACCTGCAGGCCGACGGGGGAGACGTGGAACTCGTCGACGTCGAAGGGGGCGTGGTGAAGGTGCGCCTCATGGGCGCATGCGGCGGCTGCCCGATGGCCACCATGACGCTGAAGGGGGGCATCGAGGCGGCACTCAAGGAACGGATCCCCGCCGTCGTGCGGGTGGAGTCCGTATAACCAACCAAACCACTTCAGGGAGGTAGCATGGCGTACAAGATCACGGAGGAGTGCATCGCCTGCGGCGCATGTGTGCCGGAGTGCCCCGAGCAGTGCATCGCGGAGGGGGACCCGATCTACATCATCGACGCGAGCAAGTGCACGGATTGCGCGTCTTGCGCGGGGGTGTGCCCCACCGCAGCATGCGTTCCGGCGTAACGGGCCGGGAACGGGTCGCCGGCCGCCGGCCGGCCGGGGGGGCGAGAGCACACCTTCTCGCCCCCCTTTCTTTTTCCCAGCGTTCAGGGGGACACTCTTCGATCCATCCTCCGGGGCGTAGGGTAGAGTGTCCCCCGCCAGTTACAGCAGTTTCTGTACCTCGCGATCGAAGGTGTCCTTGTCGATGTACCCGACGTGGACGTTCTTGATCTGTCCGTCCTTCCCCACGAAGAAGGTGGTGGGAATCGACGAGACCCCGCCGTAAGACCGGGTGGTCGCCAGGTCCCCGTACAGGATCCGGTACTCGATCCCGTTGTTCATGATGAACCCGGGGAGGTTTTCCCGGGTGTCCTTGTCCAGCGATATCCCGATCAGCTCGAACCCCTTCGCCTTGTGGCGGTTGTACACCTCGACGAAACCGGGGGTCTCCTCCCGGCAGGGGGGGCACCAGGTGGCGAAGAAGTTTATGACGGTGGGTTTCCCCGCGAAGCGGTCGGAGGAGTACACGTTCCCGTTGATGTCCTTGAGGGAAAACGGCGGGGCGACCTTCGGGGCGGGTGTCCCCCCGGGCGGGGCCGGGGGCGCCTCGCCCGTCTCCTTCTTCGTACAGGCCCCGGCGAAGACCGCGATCAGTGCCAGGACCAGCGGCAACACCCCGATCCCTTTGCGCGTAGCGAGAATCCGTATCATCCGTACCCCCTTCTTCAACCATTTCCTGCCGGTTCGATGCACGGCCCCGCCGGTTCGATGCCTGGATGGGTAACTACCGGAAAAACCACCAGGTTGCTTCCGAGGGGATCGGGGCTGGCAAGAAGACGTTGTCCGGCCGCGTTTTTCGGATTATAAACTGAAACGGAACCGCCACGGCGGAAATCCAAACAACACAACGAAGAGGGGGGCGAACGCCGGGCCGGCGGGCGTCCCGCCCGATCGCCCGGAGGGGAGCGCGATGGCCAACTGGTCGATGGAGGAGGCGCTGCGGTTTGCGCTGAAGCTGGAGGAGGAGAATTTCGTTGAGTACGAGAAGAACGCGGAAGAGGCGGCCAACCCCGGCGTCCGGTCGATGTTCCTGTTCCTCGCCGAGGAGGAGCGCAAGCACATCAAGATGATCAAGGACAAGATGGAGCAGTTCCACGTCAAGCCGTGACGGCGGGCGCGCGATAAACGACATGGCGAAGGTCTTTTTCGACCACATCTCCACAACGCCCCTGGACCCCCGGGTCCTTTCGGCGATGATGCCGTATCTGACCGAGTGGTACGGGAACCCCTCCTCGCACATCCACGAGCAGGGGCAGGCGTCGTTGCGGGCGGTCGACCGGGCGCGCGGGGAGGTGGCTGCCCTGATCGGCGCGAGGCCGCAGGAGGTGGTCTTCACTTCCGGGGCGACGGAGTCGAACAACCTGGCGGTCCTCGGCGCGGTGGACGGTTCGGGCCCGGCGAAGCGGCACGTGATCGTCTCCGAGGTCGAGCACTTCTCCGTGATGAACGCCCTCATCCCGCTGCGCAATGCGGGGGGCCCCGTCACCGTGTTGCCGGTGGACCGGGACGGCCTGGTGGACCCGGCTGCGGTGAGGAAGGCCATCCGCCCGGACACGGCGCTCGTGTCCGTGATGCACGCCAACTCCGAGATCGGTACGATCGAGCCGGTGGAGGAGGTTGGAAAGGTCACCCGGGAGCATGGGGTGACGTTCCACGTGGACGCCACCGCGTCCGCGGGGCACATTCCCTTTGACGTCCGGGAGATCCCGGCGGACCTGGTCACCCTCTCGGCCCACAATTTCTACGGGCCGAAGGGCGTCGGGGCGCTGTACATCCGGGAGGGGGCGAAGATCGGGGCGCGGACCTTCGGCGGTTTCCAGGAGATGGGGTACCGTGCGGGGACGGAGAACGTCCCCGGGATCGTGGGGATGGGCACGGCGGCGGCCATCGCGTCGGCGGAGGCGGGGGCCTGGGCGGGGCACCTGAACCGCCTCGGCAGGATGCTGTGGGACGGAATCGCGGGGATTCCGCTGCTGCACTTCACGGGTCACCCGTCGAACCGGCTTCCGGGGCACGTGTCGTTCTGGGTGGAGCACGCCGAGGGGGAGTCGCTCCTGCTCTTCCTCAACATCCGGGGGATCATGGCGGCCTCCGGCTCCGCCTGCAGTTCGAACCTCCGGGGGCACGACGAGGAGGACCTCGTGGCCTCCCCCGTCCTGCGCGCGATCGGGGTCCCCAGCGACATCTGCACCGGCTCGATCACCTTCAGCCTCGGCAAGGGGAACACGGAAGAGGAGGTCCGGCTGGCGGTATCCTCCCTTCCCGAGATCGTGGAGCGGCTGCGGGCGATGTCCCCGACGTACCTCGATTACCAGAAGCAGACGGCACAAGGAGGTTGAACCCGACATGGCGGCAGGACCGTACAGCGCGAAGGTGATGGACCATTTCATGAACCCCCGCAACGTGGGGGAGATCGAGGGGGCCGACGGCATCGGCGAGGTGGGAAACCCCGCCTGCGGCGACATGATGCGGCTCTACCTCAAGATCGAGGACGGCAGGGTGGTGGACGCCCGGTTCCGCACCTTCGGGTGCGGCGCGGCGATCGCCTCCAGCTCTATGCTGACGGAGATGATCAAGGGGAAGACGGTGGAGGAGGCGAGGGAGATCACGAACCACTCGGTGGCCGAGGCGCTCGACGGCCTCCCCGCGGTGAAGATCCACTGCTCCGTGATGGCCGAGCAGGCGGTCAAGTCCGCCCTCGACGATTACGGGAAGAAGCACCCCGGCCAATAACCGCTTGCGGAGGGTGGCGCGATGCTGGACCTGAACGAGGTGGAGATCCTGCAGGTGGCGCTGGCGCACGAGGAGAGGGCCCGCGCGTTCTACGAGCGGATGTCCGCGCAGCTCGCCGGGTCGACCGCGGGCGACCTGTTCGCGTTCCTCTCCCGGGAAGAGGTGGCCCACATCCGGAAGCTGACGGGGCGCCACGGGATCCCGGGGTTCGAGGCGAAATGGCAGGAGAAGTTCCTCCCGCACATCCTGGACCTCGACCGTCTGGCGTTCGAGGAGGGGGTGGGAACCCGGTACGCCTCGGGTCCGGAGGCGGTCCGGCGCGGCCTCGGGATCGCGAGGAAGGCCGAGACGCACGCCATCGCTTTCTACGCAGGGGCGGCGAAGACGGTGGAGGACCCCCGGACGAAGGCCCTCCTCTCCGAACTCGAGGGGGAGGAGCGGAACCACCTCGCGAAGGTCGAGGGGTATCTCGCCGACATGCCCCCGGCGCCGTGACCCGTTTCCCGGCGGCATGTCCGCCGGGTCGTACAACACCCTGGAGGGCAAACCGATGACCAGCAACCCGATGGACGTGATCCGGATGGCCCTGGACCGCGAGAAGGTGGCGTACCGCAGCTACACGGAGTACGCGCGCAACGCGACGGAGCCCGCCATCCGGGAACTGTTCCAGTTCCTCGCGGAGGAGGAGAAGAAGCACGTGAAGCTCCTTCAGGAGGAGATCGAGAGGGAGACGCACCAGGAGATGTAGAACGCGGGGCGATCGCCCCGCCGGAGGCGGCCGTGGGCCTCGTCCTGTACGACACTGCAACCCGCAGGAAGGTCCCCTTCGTCCCCGCGGATCCCCGGCGGGTGGGGATCTACACCTGCGGTCCCACCGTGTACCGGTACGCCCATATCGGGAACCTCCGCACCTACCTTCTGACCGACCTGCTGATCCGCACCCTGCGCATGCTGGGGTACGGTACCTTTGCCGTCCAGAACATCACGGACATGGGACACATGCACCAGGACCGGCTGGAGGAGGGGGAGGACAAGGTCATCGCGGCGGCGCGGGCGGCGGGGAAGTCCGCGCGGGAGATCGCCGCCTTTTTCACGGAGGCGTATTTCCGGGATTGCCGCCGCATGGGGTTTCTGTCCGCGGACGTCTACCCGCGGGCGACGGAGCACGTCCCGGAGATGATCGCGCTCGTCCGGTCCCTTTCGGAGCGGGGGGCCGTCTACGGCGCGGGCGGGTACCTGTACTTCGACGTTTCGAAAGCCCCGGGATACGGGACCCTCTCCGGCGCCGCGCCGGGGCGGGGAACGGCGGCGGAGCGCACGGACCCGTCGGTCCACCGCCACAAGAAACGCCCCGAGGACTTCGTCCTCTGGATGCCGGCGGAGGCGGGGCGGGAGTTCCAGTGGGACAGCCCGTGGGGAACCGGCTGGCCGGGGTGGCACTCGGAGTGCGCCGCGATGGCGATGAAGTACCTGGGCCCCGAGTTCGACCTCCACGTGGGAGGGATCGACCTCCGCTTTCCCCACCACGAGAATTCCCGGGCCCTTGCGACGACGGCCACGGGGAGGCGGTTTGCCGCCGTGTGGATGCACGCGGCGCACCTGCTCGTGGCCGGGAGGAAGATGTCGAAATCGGCGGGGAACGAATACACCCTCGACGATCTTTCCTCGGGCGCGCCCGGCCGCGGCAATGGGTTCTCCGCGGAAGAGTTCCGTTACTACTGCCTGACCCTGCACTACGCGACTCCGATGAACTTCACCTGGGAGGGACAGGCGGCGGCCGCGAAATCCCTCGCGCGCCTGCGGGGGGCGTTCCGGAAGGCGGCGGAGAGCGCCACGACGGGGATGGCAGAGGCCGCCGTGTCGCGAGGGAGGTTCCGCGAGGCGCTTTCGGACGATCTCAACGTGTCCCGGGCGGTGGCGGTCGTCCACGAGGCGGCCCGTTCCGGGGCGGGGGGGGACGTGGCGCGGCTTCTCGCGCGGGAGTGGGACGCCGTGCTCGCGGTGGGCCTGTTGCCCGCGGAGGCGCCCGGGGAGCAGCCGGAGGAGGTTCCCCTCCGGGTCGCGGAGATGGCGCGGGAGCGGGATGACCGGAGGCGTGCGCGCGATTTCGCCGCGGCGGACGCGCTCCGGGAACGGATCCGGGCGGCCGGGTACGACGTCGCGGATTTCCCCGGGGAGCGCGCGGCCCTCCGGAAACTGCAAGGGGCCGGGGGGGGGTGAGGGATGGGACCGATCCGGAGCGTGACGAAACTGATGGAGGTGGGGCACGGCTACCAGCGGTCGATGATCCTGTTCGCAGCGCTGAAGACGGGCGTTTTCCGGGCGCTGGCGGAGGGGCCGGCCGGTGGCCGGGACCTTGCGCGCAGGATCGGCGCCGACCCCGCGAAACTCTCCGTGCTCCTCGACGCGCTGGCCGTCCTCGGGCTGGTCTCGAAGCGGGGCGGGAAGTACCGCAATTCCGGCGTCGCCAGGGAACTGCTCCTTCCGGGGCCGCGGTCGCTGGAGTCGATTCTCCTGCACCATCTCGACGGCTGGGCGGACTGGGGGCGGCTCTCCGCCGCGATCCGGACGGGGCGCGGTTCCCGGTTCGGGGCCGAAGGGGGGTACCAGGAGAACTTCATCCGGGGGATGGAGGAGAACGCGCGGGAGCGTGCGGCGCGGGTGGCGCGGACGTTCCCCCTCCGGCCGGGGGAGCGGGTCCTGGACCTGGGCGGTGGGGCGGCTACCTACGCGATCGCGTGGGCGGACGCGTACCCCGGCGCGGAGATCACCGTGTTCGACACACCGGGGACCCTCCGTGTCACCCGGCAGATCCTCCGGGAGAAGGGGGCGGAAGGGCGCGTCCGCCTCGCCGAGGGGGACTTCCTCCAGGATCCCCTCGGCGGGCCGTACGATTTCGTCTGGATCTCCCAGATCCTGCACGCCTTCGCGGAGCCCGAATGCATCCGCCTGCTGCGGCGGGCCCGCGCGTCCCTCGCGCCGGGCGGACGGGTCGGGATTCAGGAGTTCCTGCTGGACGAGGGGAAGGTCTCTCCTCCCGGTCCGGTCTTCTTCTCCGTGCACATGGCGGCGGTGACCGAAGGGGGAAGGGCGTACACGGCGGGGGAGATCGCCGGGATGGTGAGGAAGGCGGGGTTCCGGAAAGTCGCCCCCGGCGAGAAGGATCCCCGAGGGATCGGGGTCGTCACGGCGCGCCGCTGACCCCGGGGATGTGTCCGGATGCGCCCGCCGTCCCCGATGTGCTACCTTATCGAAGGTATGATCCGGCGACGGAGCGTCCTGTTCGCGTGCCTGCTGGCCCTGTCCGGCTGCCAGACGGAAAATCGTTCGTCTCCCGCAGAGGCGTCCCGGCAGCCCCCCATACGGATCGGGCTGATCCCGGAGCAGAGCATCTTCCGGCAGATCGACCGGTACCGGCCGCTCGCGGAGTACCTCTCCGAAAAGACCGGCAGGAAGTTCGAGCTGACCATCCTGCCGAGGTACGGGAACATCGTGGAGAATTTCCGCTCTCTCGGCCTGGACGGGGCCTTTTTCGGCAGCTTCACCTACACGCTCGCCCATGAAAGGCTGGGGGTCGAGGTGATCGCCCGGCCGGTGGCCCCGGACAACACCTCCACCTATTACGGTGTGCTCCTCGTCAGGAAGGACAGCGGGATCCGGACCCCGGCGCAGATGAAGGGGAAGCGGTTCGTTTTCGTCGACAAGGCGACCACGGCCGGCTACCTCCTCCCCCTGGAATATTTCCGCGCGAACGGGATTCCCGACTACCGGACCTTTTTCCGCGAGACGTATTTCGCGGGGACGCACGAGGGGGCCATCCAGGACGTCCTGGACCGGAAGGCCGACGTCGGCGCCGCGAAGAGCACGGTGTTCCTCCGGATGAGCCGCAGGGACGGAAGGGTCGCCGGCGACCTGGTCGTCCTGGCCACGTCCCCCGACGTGCCGGAAAACGGCCTCGCATTCCGCAAGGATTTCGACCCCGCGGCGAAGGAGCGAATCCGGGAAATCCTCCTGGGCATGGCGGAGGATCCCGCCGCCGCCCAGGCCCTCGGGAAGCTCGGGGCGGAACGCTTCATCCCGACGTCGAACGAGGATTACCGGCCCGTGTACCAGTACGCCCGCCGCGTGGGGATCGATCTCGCCTTGTACGATTACGTCAACCGATGAAGAAAAGGATCCTCGTCTTCCTCGGGGCCTTCACCGCCGTCTCCGTTTGCACGGGCGTGTACCTGGTCTACTCGATCAAGACCACCACCTCCCGGCTGGACAACCTGATCCGGCTCCACCGGGTCGCCATCCTGCGGGAGAACTTCATGCTCCGCCTCAAGAGGGTCCAGTCGGACCTCATCCTCCGGGAGACGCGGCACTCCCGAAGCTTCGACACGATGGTCCGCGACATCATGAACATGGGGAGCGTTTCCGATTCCTGCCTTCGCTGCCACCACGAGGAGCAGGTCATGTCCAGGATCCGGGAGCTGCACCTCGGCATTGAAAGTTACAAGGACGCCTTGAGCAGGGTTCTGACGATCCGGGCGAACACCGAACGGCTCGCCGCGGAGGAGGATACCGCGTACCGCGCGGGGGAGGCCCTGATCGACGACCTCGGGGAGATGCTCGCCAGCACGAACCAGAGGCTGGAAGCGCGCACCGCGAGCGCGCTATCGGAGATCGAAAGGACGAAATACATCTTGTACTTCCTGGTCCTGTTCGGCCCCGTCGCATCCACGGTCCTGGCGTTCCTCCTGATCCGGAATCTCGCGGATCCGGTCAGCCGGCTGGTCCGTGCGACCCGGCAGCTGAAGGGCGGGGATCTCGACCACCGGGTGCAGGGGTTGCGGGACGAGTTCGCCGAGCTGGAGGCGTCCTTCAACGAAATGGCCCAATCCCTCCGCGATCAGATGGGGAGGATGCAGCGCGCCGAGCAGCTGAGCGCGGTCGGGGAGCTGGCGGCGGGGCTTGCGCACGAGATCAAGAACCCCCTTGCCGGAATCAAGGTGGCGATGAACGTCCTTCTCGACTCCCGTCTCGAGGCGGAGGACCGGGAGGTGGTGGAGCAGGTGGGGATCGAGGTGACCCGCCTGGAATCCCTCATGAGGAGCTTCCTGAGGTTCGCGAGGCCCCCGAAGCCCGAAATGTCGCCCGTCCGGGTCAACGACCTCCTGGACACGACGCTTACCTTCATCCGGAAGCGCAGGCCGTCCGCCGGGAGGCCGGGGAATCCGGTCGAGGTGGAAAGGGATTACCGGCCCCTGCCGGAAACGATGGCCGATCCGATGCAGATCCAGCAGGTCTGCCTGAACCTCTTCCTCAACGCGCTCGACGCCATGCCGGACGGCGGCACCCTCCGCGTGGCGACCCGCCATGAAGGGGATCCGGGAATGATCCGGGTAGACATTTCGGATTCCGGGAATGGGATCGAGCGGGAGTTCCGGGAGAAGATCTTCGAGCCGTTCTTCACCACGAAGGGGAAGGGGACCGGCCTGGGCCTGGCGATCAGCCGGCAGCTGCTTTTCCTGCACGGCGGCACGGTCGACCTGTGCGACGGGCCGGCAGCGGGCGCGACGTTCACCCTCCGGCTCCCGGTCGTACCGCCCCCCGGGGAGGGAATGCCGTGAAGGCGCCCCCCCGGGTGTTCCTCCTCGACGACGAGGATTTCGTCGTCACGATGCTCGGCAGGGCCCTGCGGAAGGAGGGGTACGAGGTCCGGGAAGAGACCGACCCGGGGGACGCCGTCGGGAAGATCCTGGCGTTTTCGCCCGACGTCGTGCTCCTGGATATACGGCTCCCCGGAAAGAACGGGATCGAGATATTGCGGGAGCTGGTTTCCCTCCGGAACGACATGCAGGTCGTCATGCTGACGTCGGACGACACCGCCGAGACGGCCGTCCGGGCGATGAAGCTGGGTGCCGCGGATTACCTGACGAAGCCCTTCGATCTCGAGAAGGTGAAGATCACCGTCCGCGGACTCGTGGAGAAGCGGGAGCTGCGGCACGAGGTCGAATACCTGCGGAAGGTCAGCTCCGAGATCACCCGGCGGGAGATCATCGGCGCATCCGGCCTGATCGAAAAGCTGAAGTCGAAGTGCGAGAAACTTGCGCACTCCGCCGTCCCGACCCTTCTTCTCACCGGCGAGAGCGGGACGGGAAAGGAGCTGTTCGCGCGGCACATCCATTCCCTGATGCACCCGGACGATTCCGGCGGAGTCGCGCCGTTCCTCGGAGTCAACTGCGCCGCCCTGCCGGAAAGCCTCATCGAGGGGGAGCTCTTCGGCCACGAGAAAGGCGCCTACACGGACGCCAAGACCGAGATGAAAGGGATTTTCGAGCTGGGATCCGGGGGCTCGGTCCTCCTGGACGAGATCGGGGAAATGAAACCGACCCTCCAGGCCAAGCTGCTCCGGGTGCTGGAGGAACGGACCGTGCGGCGTCTGGGCGGAAAGCAGGATATCCCCGTGGAGGCGACCGTGTTCGCCACCACGAACCGGGATCTCCCGTCGGTGGTGGAGAAGGGGGAGTTCCGCGTCGACCTCTACTACCGGCTGACCGCGTTTACCCTCCACATCCCGCCGCTCCGGGACCGGAAGGAGGATGTTCCGCTCCTATCCCGGTATTTCCTCTCCCACTACGCCACCCGGTACAAGAAGGTTCCCGTGAAGGAACTCTCCCCCGAGGCCGAACGGCTGCTGGTGGCGTATGCGTGGCCGGGCAACGTGCGGGAACTGCGGAACGTGATGGAGCACGTCGTGGTGATGGAATCGGGCGAGTCGGTCCTCCCGGAAAACCTGCCTGCCGGCATCTTTCAGGGGAGGCCGGCGGGCGCACGGAAGGAGGGAGAAGGAATCCTCCTGCCGGAGAAAGGATTCTCGCTGGAGGAGGCGGAGAGGAGCCTGATCGTCCAGGCTCTGGAGAGGGCGGGGGGGAACAAGACGGCGGCGGCGAAGCTGCTGGGGATCAGCTACGACTCGCTCCGCTACCAGGTCCGGAAGTTCCGGCTGGAGTGAGGTACCGCAGGCCGGCCATGTATCCCGGGGGGTGCGCCTGCATCCACTCCACCTCGGCGCCTCCGTCGGGCAGGAATCCCGAGAACGGGCGTTCGGAGTCGATGGGCCTCAACCACACGGTCCGGCCAGGCTCCAGCGGGATGACGGTGGAGACCCGGATCCCGCGGGGGCCGATCTCCTCAGCATTTCCGCACACTTCCGGAGTTCCGGGGGATGGCTCCCTGTCCAGCCGGATCCAGATCCGCAGGTTGCAATGGTACCTTGGCGCTTTCCGGTTTTCCGGGTACTCGGTGTAAAGGCCGTTGATGATCTTTCCGGCAACGGACAGGTCGAACGGTTTTTCCAGGAACTGGAGCGCACCGGCCTCGATCGCGGCCTTCTGGTTCTTCCGGCTTCCTTCCCCGGAGATGACGATCACCTTGGTCTCCGGAGAGGTTCTCCGGAGAGAGGGGATGAGCCCGATGCCGTTCGCGTCGGGGAGGTGGACGTCGAGGAACACAACGTCGTATCCTTCCCGTCCGATCTCCGAGAGGCACTCCTTCCCCGTCCCGACGCTCTTGTAGGGCAGCCGCTTGACCGCGAGTTCCCTGCCGATCGCCCAGCAAATCAGCCGGTCGTCGTCCACGATGAGGATCTTCCGGGAGGCAGTCTGCTCCATCAGGAGGGAGAAAACGCAAATACCGTGCCCTGCATCGCTGCGCGTGGAGGAAGGAAAACATCAAGGAAATCATCATGGGCGGGAGCGCCGGAAGCGGGAAGCCGCATCCTCCTCCGCCCGTCCCGTGAAATCCCCACCGGCATTCCGCGATTTCACCGGGTGGACGGCGGCGTGCAGAAGGTGCCGGGTTCCTGTCGGGGGAAACGGTGGTGGGCGCTACAGGATTTGAACCTGTGACTTCCACCGTGTGAAGGTGGCACTCTACCGCTGAGTTAAGCGCCCGTCCCGCGGAACCTCCATTTTACCCGCGTGCCCCCTCCGCGCAAGCGGATTTTGCACGCGGATTTCGCACGCCTTCTCAGAACGACAGCTGCAGGCCTGCGTACGGTCCGGAAAGCGTCAGGGACGCGAGGACGTCCGACTCGTCCACCTTCAGGTCGAAATATTTGTACCCGCCCTGCAGCCGGAGGAAGGGAAACGGGGCGAACGAGGCGTACGCGTCCACCTCGTAGAAATGGTCCCCGGAGTACGCCATGCCGGTCGCCCGCGCGTCCACGCGGATCATGTCCTTCAGGAATCCGACCCCGGCGGCCACCCCGACCAGGGGTGCGCCCACCTGGAAATCGTCTTTGGTCGAGAGCCCCGTGCTGGCGCTCTGGACCTTGAGACTCCCGTCGACGTAGATCCCCTGCAGGATCAGCCCGAGGTTCACCGAGGCCACCCCGACGCTCGGCCGGAGGATGTCGAACTGCAGCTGTCCCTCGAACAGGTCCACCTCGAGCCGGGAGGTGATGGTGTCGCTCGCCGTGAAGGTCTGCCCGTTGAAAACGAATGTCTGGGAGAGCGTGCTGCTGCCGTCGTATTTCAACGGGGTGTACCCGACGCGAATCGTGAAGCGGCTCACGCCCAGGAACGCCTCCCCGAACGGGAGGTTCTCGTCCTGGATCCCCAAGGTGTCCTTGAGGTCGAAGGGGGTGTCCGGGAGCCCGTTCGTCGTGGTCTGCGCGTTGCCGGAGAGGGACGGGAACCAGTATTCGGCGCGGACCCCTGCCTCGACGGCGAACGCCGCCGTCGGGCAAAACGCAAGGGCGCCGAGGATGAGGACCACCGCCGCGCGTCGCATAAAGCCTCCTTTTCCTTTATAATGTCCCCCGCCAGGACGACTGCCCACGGGGGATTCGGCCGATGACCACCGAACGGAAACGCGAGATCCGGCGGCGCCGCCACCGCAAGGAGAAGGCGAGGAAACGCCGGGCCCGGAAAGGCGCCTCGAAGTAACGCGGCGTCTCCCTCCGCCGGGGGCGCCGGAACCGGAAAGAACGGAAGCGGATGGGGCGCTGGTGGCCCCCCCGGACTTCAAATCCGGTCGGGAGGCGGAAACGTCTCCGGTGGGTTCGATTCCCTCCCGCTTCCGCCACTCTTCTTTCTGATGGTGATTATCGGTAAAAGGCGGGGAAACTTTTAGGGGGACGTTCCTCCGGGGGGGACGTTCTTGATCTGTCGGTGGCTAAAGGGGAAGAGTGTCCTCCGCCGGTGATGTGGAGTGTCCCCCGCCGGAGTACCGGCAACCGCAATATCGCTGCCGGTAGATCCCCATCTCCCGGCTGGAGACCACGCTCGAAAGAAAGCCGTTCCCCTTCTTCAGGTCCGACTCGACGAAGCGGACGCCCGCCCGCTCCCCCTCCTCCCGCCCCACGCGGTTCACCATTGTCGCGTCCTTCTTCGGGCTCACGGTGAGGACCGTCCCGAAGGCGGGCACCCCGAGCTCCGACGCCTTCCGGGCCGTCTCCCGCAGCCGCAGGCGGACGCACGCCTCGCAGCGGCGGCCCCGCTCCGGTTCGCCTTCCAGCCCCTGGACGGCCTCCTCCCAGGTCTCCTCCCCGCCGTTCCCGATGACCAGCGGGAACGGGCGCTTCTCCTGGAGATCCAGCGCGGCGAAGAGCCTCTTCCGGAATTCTTCCCGGGGGTGGATATTCGGGTTATAAAAGAATCCGATGACGTCGAACCGTTTCCCCAGGGTGGAGACGCCGTGAATGGCGTCCGGGGCGCAGCAGACGTGGAGGAGGAGTTCCGTCCGTTCGGGAGCGTCGGCAAGGGGTGTCATGGCGGGAACCCTGCCCTCCTGTCGATCATCGTGTTTTCAACGTACCAGTAAACCGGAATCCGGGGCGGGAGAAAAGGGGAAATATTTGATACCGGCGATCCTGTTTCTCGTCACATTCTGCACGACCCTCATCGTGGGAGCGACGCTCGCGGGCGGGACTCCCCTGAAGAACCCGGCGGACCTGATCCTGGGGCTGCAGTTCAACATCCCGCTCCTCTCCATCCTCATGGTCCATGAACTGGGCCACTACATCGCGGCGCGGCTGCACGGCGTGAAGGTGACTCCGCCGTACTTCATTCCCTTCCTCCCGCAGCTTCCCCTCCCGGGCACGATGGGGGCGATCATCAAGGTGAAGTCCCCGCTTCCCGACCGGAACGCCCTCGTGGATCTCGGCGCCGCGGGCCCCCTGGCCGGCGCCGTCGTGGCGATCCCGGTGCTGATGCTCGGCCTCGCCATGTCGGAGGTCCGCCGGACGACGGGCGGAGCCGGGATCGCCCTGGGCGAGTCGCTCCTGTTCCGGCTCCTGTCGAGGTTCGTCCTCGGGGCCGTCCCGGACGGGTACGACGTGTTCCTCCATCCGATGGCGTACGCGGGGTGGCTGGGGCTCTTCGTGACGATGCTGAACCTCATCCCGACCGGGCAGCTCGACGGGGGGCACATCGCGTACGCCCTCTTCGGCGACCGGTACGGGGAGGTCGCGCGGCTGGTTCCTTACGGACTGCTGCTGATGGGCATCGCCTGGGAGGGCTGGTTCGCGTGGGCGGTGCTCCTCTTCGTCATCGGCACCGGGCATCCCCGCACGATGTTCGACGAGGTCCCCCTCACCCGCTCGCGAATCGTGGTCGGCGCCCTCGCGGCGGCGCTGTTCCTCCTCTCCTTCACTCCCGTTCCCCTGTCCTTCGGGGGGAGATGAAGCCATCCGCGAACTCCTGACCCTCCGCCCGCACCTGGCCGTCCACCGGAAGGTGTACGGCCTCTGCATCCTTGGGCTTTTCGCATCCAGCGCGTTCGGCCTCCTGATTCCCTGGATGACCCGGCAGGCGATCGACGCCGTCTCCGCGGGCGGGAGCGGGAGCGCGGCCCGCGAGGCGCTCGGGCGCGCCGTAGCGTTCATGGCCCTCTTCGCATTCCTCCACGCGATGTTCCGGTTCGTCGCCAGGCGCCACCTCCTCGTGACGGCCCGGCGGGTGGAGGAGGGGGTGCGGCGGCGCCTGTTCTCCCACGTGGTGCGGCTTCCCATGTCCTTCTTCCACGCCACGCCGACCGGCGACGTGATGTCCCGCATGACGAACGACCTGTCGGCGGTGTGGCTGTTCCTCGGCCCCGGGCTCCTCACGCTGATCGGGACCACCATCTCCTGGCTGATGGCGATCGCCTTCATGCTCCGGATCAGCCCGTTCCTCACCGGCGTGTCGCTGCTGCTGGCCCCCGTCGTGGTCCTGCTCTCCCGGGAATACGGCCGCGCCTTCCACCGCCGGCACCGCGGCGTGCAGGAGTCCCTCGCGGCGATGAACGCGACGCTGCAGGAAAACGTCACCGGCATCCGGCTGGTGAAGGCGTTCTCGATGGAGGAACGGGAGGAGGAGAAGTTTTCCCGAACCTGCGGCGACTATTACCGTCAGAACCTCGCCGTCTCCCGCACCTCCGCTGCCTTCCACGCCGCGATCGGGCTGGTGGCCGGCGCGGGGGTTGCGCTGCTCCTCTACCTCGGGGGCCGGGCCGTTGTCCGGGGGGAACTCACCCTCGGGGGGTTCGTCGCCTTCAACGCCTACCTCGCGATGCTCTCCTTCCCCACGATGGCGATGGGCTGGGTGATCAACCTGTTCCAGCGCGGCAATGCCGCGATGGGGCGGATCAACGAGTTCCTCCGCCGCCCCGCGGAGCCGTTCGCGGAGACGCCGCCGGCGGGGAACGGCGGCGCGCAGGCCTGTTTCCTCCCCCCCACGTCCCGGCTGCCCGACCCGCCCCTCCTCGCGGTTCGCGGCCTCTCCTTCGGCTACGAGGGGAGCGGACGGGGGCTGGTGTTGCGGGGCGTCTCCTTTTCCGTGCGGAAGGGAGAGGTGGTGGGACTGGTCGGGCCGACGGGCGGCGGGAAGAGCACCCTGCTCTCCGTCCTGCTCGGGTTCCATCCCGTTCCGCCGGGGACGATCTTCTGGGACGGGATGGACTCCGCCGCGCTTCCGCTCCGGGAGATCCGCCGCCGCGTCGCGCTGGTCGCCCAGGACCCGTTCCTCTTCTCCGAGTCGGTCCTGGACAACATCTGCTTCGGCCGGGAGGAAAACGATCCGGCGGCGGCGCGGGAGGCCGCGGCTCTCGCCCGCATCCTCGACGAGGTGGAGGAGATGCCGCAGGGGTTCGGCTCCGTGGTGGGGGAGAGGGGAATCTCCCTTTCCGGCGGGCAGAAGCAGCGGGCCACCATCGCCCGCGCCCTCTGCTCCGGGGCCCCCTTCCTCCTGCTGGACGACGCCCTCTCCGCCGTGGACGCGGAGACGGAACGGGAGATCTTCGACGGGATCCTGTCGGTCCGCGGGGAGCGGACGGTGCTCTTCAGCACCCACCGGATGGCCTCCCTCTCCCGTTGCGACCGGATCCTCGTCCTCGTCGGGGGGAGCATCGCGGAGGAGGGGACCCACGACGGGCTGCTCTCCCTCCGGGGCGTGTACCACGACCTGTACTCCCGTCAGATGCTCGCCCGGGAGCTGGAGGAGTCGCCGTGAGCCGCGGCGGCGAAGGATTCTTCACGGAGGACCGCGTGGAGGTCCGGGGCGTCGACTGGAAGATGCTTCGGCGGCTCCTCCGGTACGTCTGGCCCCACCGGGCCGTTCTCGCGGGGGCCGTTGCCGCCCTGGCTTGCGGCACCGCGTGCCAGCTGGCCGGGCCGTACCTCATCAAGGTCGTCGTCGACCGGCACGTCACCGCCGGGAACCTCGCCGGGATGGGAGGGTGGGTCCTCCTCTACCTCGCCGCCCTCGTCGGCGCGATGGGGTTCCTCTACCTGCAGATGTACGCCGTTTCGGTCCTCGGCCAGCGGGTGATCCTCGCGCTGCGCAACGAGATGTTCGCACGGATGGAGCGGCTCCCCGTCGCCTTCTTCGACCGCACCCCCACCGGGCGACTGATGACCCGCCTGACGTCAGACGTCGAGGCGCTGCAGGAGCTCCTCTCCTCGGGGCTGGTCTCCACCGTGGGGGACGCGACGGTGCTCGCGGGGACGGCGGCGATCCTCCTTTTCCTGGATGCCCGGCTCGCGCTGGTCACCTTCTCGGTCCTCCCCGCGCTGGTCCTTTTCGTGGAGCTCCTGAAGAAGCGGATCCGGGAGGCGAACCGGGAGATGCGGAGGAGGCTCGCGCGCCTGAATGCTTTCCTGCAGGAGCACGTGACGGGCGTCTCCGTGGTGAAGGCGTTCGCCGGGGAGGAGAGAGCCGGACGTCGTTTCGACGTCCTGAACGGGGAATACTCCGCGGAGAGCGTCCGGCTGACGAACTGGTACTCCGTCTACTTCCCCGGCGTGGAGATGTTCGCCTCCTTCGCCGTGGCGCTCCTCCTGTGGCGGGGCGGGACGGGGCTCCTCACGGGTGCGGTCACCTTCGGGACCCTCGTGGCCTTCCTGGAGTACGCCCAGAAGTTCTACAACCCCATCAAGGACATGAGCGACAAGTACAACATCCTCCAGTCGGCCCTCGCCTCCTCCGAAAGGATCTTCCAGGTGCTGGACACCGAAGTCTCCCCGGAGTACACACCGCCCGCCCGGCGCGCCGCGCCGCGGCAGGAAGGCGAAGGCGTCCCCGCGGTCGAGTTCCGGGACGTCTGGTTCTCCTACCCGCGCCTCCCGGAGGCCGGGGAGGGTGTCGCGGGGGAGGGCCCTCCGGTGCTCCGGGGGGTGTCCTTCGCGTTGCGGCAGGGGGAGACGGGAGCCATCGTCGGCGCAACGGGGGCGGGGAAGACCACGGTCCTGTCGCTGCTGTGCCGTTTCTACGAAATCCGCCGCGGGCAGATCCTCCTCTTCGGCCGCGACATCCGGGAGATCCCGCGGGAGGAGCTCCGCCGGACGCTGGCGCTCGTCCTCCAGGACCCGTTCCTGTTCTCCGGGTCGGTGATCGAGAACGTCGGGGCGGGAGGAGCCGCCG
>DASWBR010000141.1:0-2551 GCA_036390495.1 Candidatus Deferrimicrobiaceae bacterium
ACGACCAGCGTCCCCACCCCGAGCCGGGCGAGCTCCTCCACCAGGTACCCGCCGAGGCCGCCGGCGCCCGCGACCAGGACCCGGGAACGGAACAGCCTGAGCTGCTGCGCGGTCGATATGGTCCGACGGTTCCTCTGGTAGCGCGCGGGCAACAGCCCCAGCCTCAGCGCCACCCCCTCGACGCGACCGACGCTCTCGCGGAACCGTTCCGCGGCGGCGACCTGTCCCGCCCACGGGAGCAGGTCCCCGTGGGCGCACGACCGCAGGTATCGCCTGAGCTCCTCCACGCTACCCGCCGCCGACGAGCGGAAAGATGGCGACGGTATCGCCGTCGGACAGCACCTTCGAAAGGCCGGCGTGCCGCCCGTTCACCAGGACGATCCCGATATCCTTTTCGGGGATCCTCGTTTTCTTCGCGACTCCCGAGACGGTCGTCCCGGGGGGGATCTCCCGGACGTCCACGTCGAACCGCCCCTTGCGGAACGTCGCAAACAGCTTCACCGTAACCCGCACGGACCCTCCTCCGCTTCGACCGTAAGGGCGACCATGACCGCCCCCGCGGCCCAGCCGCCCCGTTCCAGAGTGTCGGCCCGGATCCTCTCCCCGTCCAGGAGGACCACCCGGGCCTCTCCCCGGAACGTCCCGGCCGTTCCGAGGAATAACGCCTCCGCATCCGCGGCGGGGAGCAGGACTCCCCTGCGGAGGAACGCCGGGCCCCGGCCCCGTCACGACGTGGAGCCGCCGGGCTTCCGGCCGGTCTACCAGTCGAAGACCTTGTCGAGGTCCTCGTCCGTCACCTTGAACGTGACGTTGTGGGGCGGGATCGGCTCCTTGAGGAAGAAGCGCGGAAGCCGGTCGTGTTCCTTCGACAATCCCGCCCGCAGGTTGAACTCCCGCTCCATCTTGAGGATGCTCTTCCCGAGCGCCGTCACGTCGTCCCCCGTCATGGTGACGCCGTGGAAAGCGCTGATCATGTCCAGGAGGGCCTGGAAGGTCTCGGGGAGGTCCAGCAGGGGAAACGCGATGAAGAGGCACATTCCGGTGGAGTCCACCGCCGCGGTCGCGATCTGGAGGTTCCTGGACATTTCGATCTGCCCTTCCGGCTTGAGCGGATCCAGGTCCCCGCCGGACTTGAGGATGTTCGGCCCCACGGAGTAGCCCGCCGTGTGGTCGGCTCCCATGGTGCTGGTGGCGTACGTCACGCCGATCCCCATGACCGACCGCGGGTCGTACGCCGCCATCGCCTGCCCCTTGACCACCGGGACGCGCTCGACCCCGAAGACCTTCCCGGTGACCTCGGCGCCGCAGCCGATGATCCTCCCCAGCGGGGTCCCTTTCCCGATCTCCTCCACGAGCCGGATCGCCCCGGGGCCGTCCCCGAACGGGAGCAGCCCCGCCTCCATGGCGACGCCGACGGCGGCGCCCGTGTCCATGGTGTCCACGCCGAAGTTGTCGTCGAGGTAGTCGAGACGGGCGATCACGTCGAGGTCGTCGATGCCGCAATTCCCGCCGTGCGACCAGACCGTCTCGTACTCCGGCTGCTTCGTCACGTAATTGCCGTCCTTGTCGTTGTAGATCCCGGAGCACTGGATCACGCAGCCGCGGTGGCAGCCGTGGGTGGCGGACCCCCCCCGCTTCACCTCGAGCTCGGCCTGGACCTCCCCGGCGATCTTCGCCGCGTTCTCGAACCGCCCGTACCGGAAGTTGTTCGTGGGGTAGGCGCCCGCCTCGTTCAGGACGTTGGTCAGCACGTTGGTGCCGTAGGCGGGGAGCCCCTCCCCGGTGATGGGGTGCTTCCGCAGCCCCTCGACGAACCGGCGGTTCGCGTCCCGGAACTTCTCGGGGTCCTTGGGCGGCCGCATCTTCAGCCCCGTGTCGTCCAGGATGATCGCCTTGACGCGCTTCGCGCCCATGACGGCGCCGGTCCCGCCGCGGCCGCAATGCCGGGTCGGCCGCTTCTCCGGGTCGGTGCAGGCGATGGAGGCGGCCAGCAGCTTCCTCTCCCCCGCGTTCCCGATCGTGATGAACGCGGCACGATCGCTGTACTGCCCCTTGAGCTTCTCGATCAGCGGGTAGTTGGGGAGGTTCTTCAGGCTGTTGTCGACGGATATCTCGACGGCGTCCTTGTTGATGAAGATCTTGTAGAGGTCGTCGCCCTCCGGCTTCCCCTCGAGCACGATCGCCGCGTACCCGAGCCTCGCCAGCACCTGCGCGGCCTGGCCCCCGGCGTTCGATTCCTTGATGCCGCCGGTCAGGGGGCTCTTGCACCCCACGGAAATCCTCCCGCTCATGGCCGCCGACGTGCCGCTCAGGGAGCCGGGGGCGATGACGAGCTTGTTCTCCGCCCCAAGGGGGTGGCAGAGCGGGTGGACTTCCTTGTACACGATCGCGGTGGTCATCGCCCGCCCGCCGAGCCCTGCAAATTCCCCGACCGGCTCGGTCCGGAACTTCGGCCCGCCCACCGCCCCCATGTCGACCCTCAGGATCTTGTCCATGCGTGCTCTCCTTTTCCACCGGATATGGAATTTGCCGGGTGAACGCAGTTGCCCGG
>DASWBR010000142.1:0-4610 GCA_036390495.1 Candidatus Deferrimicrobiaceae bacterium
AGGACCCTCCCCACCTGCAGGCCGATGAAAAAGGCCACGGCGATGACCACGATGGCGCCCACCACGAAGAACGCGAACGATTGCCGCTCGGCGTCCCTGCGGTACCCTCCCTTGTGACGGAGGAACTTCACATCTTCTCCGGCGCCGTCACGCCGATCAGGGACAGCCCCGTGGCGACGACCGTCCGCACGGCCAGGGCAAGGGCCAGGCGGGCCTGCGTGCGCTCGGGCGTTTCCCCCAGGAACCGGTGCTGGTGATAGAAGGCGTGGAACAGATCGGCCAGTTCCAGGAGGTAGAAGGGGACCCGGTGGGGCTCCAGCGTCTTGACGGTTTCGGAGACCACGTCGGGGAACCGGGCGACGGCCTTCATCAGCCGCGTCTCCTCCGGGAGGGTGAGGATGGAAAGGGGGGGATGCTCTCCCAGAGCCTCCCCCCTGCTTTCCGCCTCGCGGAAGATGCTGCTGATGCGCGCATGCACGTACTGGATGTAATAGACCGGGTTGTTCCGGGACTGCGTCTTCGCGAGGGTGAGGTCGAAGTCGAGGTGGGTGTGGTAGCTTCGCAGCAAATAGAAGAACCGGGCGGCGTCCGTCCCGACCTCGTCGAGCACCTCCCGCAAGGTGGTGAATTCCCCGGACCGGGTGGACATCTGGACGGCTTTGCCGTCCCGGATCAGGGTAACGAACTGGACGAGGAGAACCGTCAGGCGCCGATCGTCCTCCCCGAGCCCCTTCAGGGCCGCGCGCAGCCGGGCCACGTACCCGTGATGGTCCGCTCCCCAGACGTCGATCATCCGGGTGTACCCTTCCCGGAATTTCCGGCGGTGGTACCCGATGTCGGCGGCGAAGTACGTGGTTCTTCCGTCCGCCCGCACCAGCACGCGGTCCTTCTCGTCCCCGAGCTCCTGGCTCCGGAAGTAGGTGGCCCCTTCCGATTCGTACACCTGCCCGAGGTCCTGCAACTCCCGGATGGCCGCAGCCACGTCCCCGCCGGCGTGGAGCTCCTCTTCCGGGTACCACCGGTCGTAGGTCACCCGGAACGCCGAGAGATCCTCCCGGATGCCGCGAAGGATCCGGTCCCCGGCCTCTTTCCGGAAGAACGGGAGGACCTCCCCTTCCGGCGTGTCCGCGTACCGATCCCCCACCTCTTCGCGCACCGCCGCCGCAAGCCCGACCATGTACTCCCCGCGGTATCCGTCCTCCGGCAGCGCGGAACTCCTTCCGCACGCCTCCCGGTACCGCGCCAGCAGGGAGCGCCCCAGGTTGTCCATCTGGTTTCCCACGTCGTTGATGTAATACTCCCGGACGACCCGGTGCCCCGTGAATTCGAGAATCCGGCCCAGCGCGTCTCCGACCGCGGCGCCGCGGCCGTGACCGACGTGCAGGGGGCCCGTCGGGTTCGCGGAGACGAACTCCAGGTGGACGGTCTGGCCCTCGCCGACGCCGGACGCCCCGAACCGCGGTCCCAGCGCGAGGGCGCGGGCGAGAACTTCCCGCCACACCTCTTCGGACAGCCGGATGTTTATGAATCCGGGGCCGGCGATCGAAAGGGAAGCGAACCATCCCTCCCGGTCCTCCGCGCGCAGCGCCCCCATCAGCTCCGCGGCGATCTCCCGCGGCTTCCTTCCGAGGCGCGGGGCGATCTGCATCGCCGCGTTGGTGGAGAAATCGCCGTGCGACTCCTCGCGGGGGATCTCCACGGAAACGGGAACCTCCGCTCCCGCCCCCCACTCCCCCTGCTTCCTCCGCACGGAGGAGAGAACGAGGGACTCCACGATTTGCCGAACGTCCAAGCGCAGCCCCGATGGAATTTATTCAATAAAGTGGATAGTTTATCCTCACGGAGGGGGGGTGTCAACGCAAGCGGGCGGCGTCCTCACCCCGGGTACAGCGTCACGCGGTCCCTCCCACGGTTTTTCGAGAGGTAGAGGGCCTCGTCCGCGCGTTTCAGGAGCTCACCGGCCTCGCGGCCGTGGACCGGGGAGCAGGCGACGCCGAGGGATGCCGTCACCGTGATCTCCCGGCCCTCGTGCAGGAAACGGGCCTGCCGGACCATCCTGCGGAACCGCTCGGCGACTTCCTGTGCCTGCTCCGGGGCGGTCATGTGAAGGTAGAGGACGAACTCCTCCCCTCCGTAACGTCCGGCCGCATCCCCTTTCCGCACGGCTTTCCCCAGGATGCCGGCCACGCGGCGCAGGACCTCGTCCCCGAACGGGTGCCCGTACGTGTCGTTGACCTGCTTGAAGTGGTCGATGTCCAGCATGACGACTGCGCACGGGTGGCGTCCGTCGAGACGAGACAGCTCTCCGGAGAGGTGGGCGAGGAACGCTTTCCTGTTCGACAGCCCGGTCAATCCGTCGGTCGTCGCCTTCCGCGTCAATGTCTCCAGGTGTTCGACGTGGGAGAGTCCCAGTTGCATCACGTCCACGATGTCCCGTACCTGGTCGGCGTCCCCGCGGTGGAACCGGCCCACGGAAGGGTGGGTGCACACCACCGCACCGCGGAATCCGCCGGGGGCCTCTGCGGGCAGGACGATGAAGGACTGTTCCCCCGGGACCTGCCAGCGCTCCGGCAGGACCTCCTGGCTCCTGGGCAGGCCCTGCGACTCGGAGAAGAGACGCTGCGATCCCGTCCGGATCACCCAGCCCACATAGGTATCCGCGAGAGGAATCGATTTCTCCTCCGTGCGTCCGCCGGAGGCGGTCTCCTCCCGGACGAGCCGCCCCTTCCTGCCGCCATCCGGGGACGCGACCAGCAGGACCCGGCTGGCCCTCGACTGAAGCCGGGCCTGGGCCGCGGCCTCTGCATACACCCGCTCCCGACGGGTCCGGAGATCCTCCTCTCCTTCCCCCGCACGGGGCGGGCTCACCTGCGCCATCTTCCGGACCATCCGGTAATACCAGTCTTCCCGGAGAAAGTGCCGCTCCCCCCGATGTTGCGCGCGGGCCCTCTCGATTTCCCTCCCGATGAAGAAGGCGACCAGTTCCATCAGGGGGATGACGGGTCCGGTCCAGCGCCCCCCCTCCTCGCGGAGGACCAGCAGGACACCTTCCGGCGTCCCTTCCCGGAGGACCGGGACGGCAGCGACGCCGGTCGGGCGAATCGCGACGCCCGGCGCCCACGGGCTGTACCGGGCGGCACCCTCTCCCTCCTCCAGGAAGGGCCTCCGGAAGACGGTCGCTTCCCGCACCGGCACATAGGTATCCGGAACGGTAAACTCCCCGGTTCCCTCGCCGCCGAGGCTTACGAGCACGCCTTCATGACCCGTGCGACCGGGGGAGTTCGACGGCGCGAGGTATGCGGCGTGCGATGCGCCCGTGAGCGGCAGGACGGTTTCCAGGGATCGTCGGATCCCGTCGCGCAGATCGGCCTCGCCCCGGAGGAGCGTCGATTCTTCCGCCGCTTTCCACTCCGGCGTCGGGGTTTCGGTGGGCGTCTCTTCCCGTGGCCGGACGATCGAGCGGCCGTGCGCGATTGCCTCGCGGACGGCGTCTTTCCTTCCCGCGGTGCGCCCGATCCGGTGGCGGACGAGCGCCCCCGCGGCGCCCGCCACCGCCGCGAGCGCTGCCGTAGACCACGCTTCCGCCGCCAACGGGAGTTGCCCGGGATCCATCGCCGGGAACCACAGGACGCAGGCGACCGCGGCGGGAAACGCGAGGTACGCCGGGAGCAGGAAGGCGAGGAGGAAGATCAGGGCGGCCGGGACCGCCCGGCTCCGGGCGATGAATGGAATGACGGCGTGGATCTCCATGGCGGCGACCCCGCCCCAGACGAGGATCGCCTCGCTGTCCGGAAGGCGGCCTTCGGTGCGATGCTTCAGGAAGTTCCAGGCGAGAACCGAGAAAAACAGCACGAAGCCGGTGAGCGCGGCCGCGGGAAACGCGGGGCCCTCCGGAAAACGGCCCCGCAGGAGGAGCAGCGAAAGGAGGTACGGCGGCGCGAGAAAGGCCGCCCAGTGCTTACGGGCGAACCGGGCCGGATTTCGCGGACGGTTGGGCGGGGGCATCCTGCCGCCGTGGGACGACGATGACTTTCTCCCTGTCCTTGATCAACCCGAGCTTGCGCGCCTCCTCCTCGATGACCGCCGGGTTGCTCCGGAGGTCGTCCACCTCCCGCTTCAGGCGGGCGTTTTCCTGACGGAGCATCTCCACCTCGGACTGCAGCTGCCGCTCGGTGCTCCGGAGGCGCCAGGTGCCGACGATCCCCATGTCCCGGAACAGGGAGATGATCAGCCCCGCGGCCACTAGGGCGGCGGCGATGTAGACGGGGATGCGGCTTTTCCTGCGGTCGGGTTCTTTCCGGGCGACGGGCGTCATCGTGTCATCTTATCGGAAATCGCATCGGACCGATTCAACGAAACTGCCCGCACTATGGCTCCTTGCGCTGCCCCGTGTGGAATTCCTTCAAAACCTTCAACGCGTCGCCACGGTGACACGTCGCGCAAATGTCGGAGAGGAATATCTTTCCGGGATCCCGCTGGTATTTCCCCGACGCACCGTTTTCCCCGGTTTTCCCTCCGGCGTGCGGGTCGTGGCACGTGAGGCACCCCATCCTGCCGGACATCCCCGGCTTTCCGGCCTCGTCGAAAAGGGGGAAGAGCGGCCTGCCGCC
>DASWBR010000143.1:0-2103 GCA_036390495.1 Candidatus Deferrimicrobiaceae bacterium
CCACCCGCTCCGCGACCTTGCCGACGGGATGTCGGGCGCGAGGTTAGATCGTGGTTTCCTCCCCGGGCGCGAGGACGATCGGCCGCGTCTTCGGGGACACCTTAGAGAGCTCCGCGACGAACCGGTCCGCCGTCGGCTCCAGGATGGGGAACGTCCCGTAATGCATCGGGACGACCGCCTTCGCCGAAAGGAGGGCGCACGCCTTCGCCGCCTGTCGGTAATCCATCGTGAAGACGGAGCCGATCGGGAGCAGCGCGACGTCGATCGGGTACAGTTCCCCGATGAGGGACATTCCCGAGAAGATCCCGGTGTCCCCGGAGTGGTAGATCGTGACCCCCGACGGGGTCCGCAGGACATATCCGACGGGCACCCCCAGGGTGCAGGAGTGGCGCGCCTCCGTCATCGTGATGTCGAATCCCCCCACGCTCACGGTGCCCCCCACGTTCATCCCGATCCCGCCGTGGAGCAGCTGCCCCTCGGGAATTCCCTTCGCCTTCAGGTCTCCGATCAACTCGAAGATCCCGACGACCAGCGCTCCCGTCCTCTTCGCCAGCGTCACCGCATCCCCCGCGTGGTCGAAGTGGTCGTGGGTCAGGAGCAGGAGGTCCGCCTTCGGGAGCGTGTCTACCCCGCCGGCCGCCTTGGGGTTCCCCTCGACCCAGGGGTCGATCAGGGCCGTCTTCCCGTCCCGGACAGAGAATCCCGAGTGTCCCAGCCAGCGCAGCTTCACCGAGGACATCGCTGTTCCTCCTTCTGTCGACAGTTCGTGATGGACACCTCCCTTATATCGGGTCCGGCGAAGGGGCGTAAAGGGGGAAATGCTCCTGTCCTGTCCCGGGTACCCGTGGTAAAAAGACGGTGTATGGAGCGGGCCGGAGGGGGACATTCTTTAGGGGGACACTCTTGATTTATTGGGGGACGGAGGGGAAGAGTGTCCCCCGCCAGCAGTTCCGGGTGATCGTCCCCAACCGCGTGGACATCGCCGGGGGCACCCTCGACATCTATCCCCTGTACCTCCTCGTGGACGGAGCGATGACGGTCAACGCGGCGGTGACCGTGCGCAGCGTGGTGGAAGCCCGTCACTTCCGGCGGGGGGCGGCCCGGCTTTACTCGGGGAATTTCGGGATAGCCGCTACCGCGAGGGACACCCACGGATTTCCGCCCGGCGGGAAACTGGGGCTCCTTTCCCGCGCCCTCCGGCATTACCACCCGATTCACGGCGTGGAGTTCCGGGTGCGGAACGAGGCCCCGCTCGGGTCGGGGATCGGCGCCTCGTCGGCCCTCCTGGTGGCCGTCATGCTGGCGGCGGCGCGGCTCACCCGGGCGCCGGCGCGGTGGGAGGAGACCGCCCGGGCGGCGATGGAGATCGAGGCGGCGCACCTCCGGAGCCTCACCGGCCGCCAGGACCACATCGCGGCCCTTCGCGGCGGCGTCCAGGGGATCCGGTTCCTGGCCGGCCGGATCGAGGCGCTCCGGCTTCCGCCGGGAGGAGCGGCCGGGCGGATGTTGGGGGCGCACGGGTTCCTCGCCCACACCGGCATCGCGCACCGCTCCTCGGACGTCAACTGGAGGATGATCCGCGGCGCGATCGAGGGAGACCGCGAGGTCCTGCGGAAATTCCGGGGCATCGCCCGCGCGGCGCGGGACGCATGGGACGGGTTGTGCGGGTGCGACCTCCGGGAGACAGCAGGGGCCATGACCGCGGAATGGGCGATCCGGCGGACCCTCGCGGCCGGCGTTTCGCCCCGTCCGGTGGAGCGGCTCCTCGCGGGCAAGGCGTTCCGGCGCCTCGTCGCCGGAGCGAAACTGTGCGGGGCCGGCGGCGGGGGGATGCTCTTCGGCCTGATGCGGGACCCGGGGGATCGGAGGGCCGTTTCTTCGTTGCTGGCGGGGGCGGGAATTACCGTGGTGCCGTTCCTGCTCTCCGGGGGCGCGCGGGTGGAGGCCGCCGGGGATGGCGGTTGAAGGGAAGGTCTGGGACGTCGTAGTCGTCGGCGCGGGTCCCGCGGGGCTCTTCGCCGCCAGGGCCCTGGCAGGGAAGAAGTCCGTCCTCGTCCTCGACGGGAAGGCCCGCACGGGCGGCGCGGGCGCCATGACCGACGG
>DASWBR010000144.1:0-6587 GCA_036390495.1 Candidatus Deferrimicrobiaceae bacterium
TATCATTTTCCGGCGCCGTGGACTTCCCGCCGGGAACAGAGGGGCGCCACCGGGCACTCCCCGCAGATCCCGCGCCGGGGATTCGTGCAGAGGCGCAGGATCCCCAGCCGCGTGAGGGGATAGTCGAACTTCACCGGATCCTCGGGACACACCGCGCGAAGCGCCTCCGTGATCTCCTCCGCCATGCGCCAGTCCGGGGTCTTCCGCCTCGTCAGCCCCAGCCATCCCCCGAGGCGCGCCATGTGGGTGTCGAGAGGGACGACGAGGTCCCGTGGGGAAACGGCCGTCCAAAGGCCGAGGTCCACGCCGTCCGGCCCCCGGACCACCCACCGCAGGAACAGGTTGTGACGCTTGCAGGCGGACCCGCGCTCCGGGCGGGGGAAGAGGAAATCCCGCTGCCGGGGGAGCGCCTCACCCCAACGTTCCCGGAAACCGGCCAGGAACCGGGAGAGGTCCCGCCGGAGATCGGGCGGTTCCCCTCCCCGGCCCGCGGCGTAAAGCTGCTCCAGGGTGGAGCGGCCCCGGTACGCCTCCCGCAGGCAGAGGAGGAACCGCCGGACTCCCTCGCCGGAGATGAAGCGGTGGTAGATCCCGGCCCACGCGGAAGGGTGGAGCGGGGCGGACGAGGCGAGGAAGGCGTGCGGAGAGGGACCCAGGGCTTCCAGGAGACGGCAGAGGAAATTCCGGATCTGGAGCACACCGCCGAATGCGAAGGAGGCGGCGACGAAGGCGACCGCCTCCGCGTCGAGGCGGTCCGCGTACCGGTGCGGGAACGCCACGGGGTCCGGGGAAAGCTCCGCCCCCCTGCCCTCCCCGGCGAGGCGGAGGAGGGGGCCCGCGAGGCGGCCCGCTACGGGATGACCTTGTTCAGGGGGTACTCGACGATTCCGGACGCGCCCTCCTTCTTCAGCACGGGGATCAGCTCCCGAACGGTCTTCTCGTCGACGATGACCTCGAGGGAGAACCATCCCGCCTCGCTCAGCGTGGAGATCGTGGGGTTTTGCATCGCGGGAAGGACGCGAAGGATCCGGTCGAGGTCCGCGCGCGCCACGTTCATCTTGAGGCCGACCTTCTCCTCCGCCCGCAGGGCGCCCTGGAGGAGCATGGCGATGTTCTCGATCTTCTGGCGCTTCCACGGGTCCTTCCAGGAGTCGCGGTTCGCGATGAGGACGGTGGTGGATTCGAGGATGGTCTCCACGATCCGGAGATTGTTCGCGCGGAGGCTGCTCCCCGTTTCCGTCAGCTCGACGATCGCGTCCGCCAGGCGCGGCGCCTTCACCTCCGTCGCGCCCCAGGAGAACTCGACCTGTGCCTCGATCCCCTTCTCCTTGAGGTACCGGCGGGTGTACTGGACCAGTTCGGTGGCCACCCTCTTCCCCTGGAGGTCCTGGAGACGCCGGATGGGGGAGTCGTTGGGCACCGCGACCACCCACCGGACGGGGCGCAGCCCCCCGCGGGCGTAGAGGAGGGGACAGACTTCCTTCACCCGCGCGTTCTGCTCGAGCACCCAGTCCCGCCCCGTCAGCCCGATGTCGAGGATGCCGTCCTGGACGTACCGCGCCACCTCCTGAGCCCGGATGAGGAGGCCGGAGATTTCCGGATCGTCGATCGTCGGGATGTAGCTCCGGGAGCCCACGTTGATAGTGAAACCGGCCTTGCGGAACAGGTGCAGCGTGGATTCCTGCAGGCTCCCCTTCGGCAAGCCGATGTTCAGGACGTTTTCTGCCGTCTCCTTCATGGCGCTCCCCTGCGGTCGGTTGCGGTGAAGCTCGGTATTATAGACGCGGGGCCCCCGGCTGGCAAGCGCCGGCGGGTGGATCAGGAGGGTGGATGGGGCGTGGCTGGCGGAACGGCGCCGGCCGGCGGAGGAGGGGATTCCAGGCGTTCGAGCGCCTTCCCCGCCGCCTCGCGGACCGAGGAGTCCGCGTCCGACATCAGTTTCCGGAGAGGCTCCGCGGCCCTCGTGACCCGCATGTCGGCGAGGAGTTGCGCCGCCCGGGCGCGGACGACGGGACTTTCGTCCCGCAGCGACACGAGGAGCGGCTCGACGGCCACCTCGCCCATGCGGCCGGCGAGGAAGGCCGCCACCGTCCCCACCTGGGGATCGCCCATCATGCGGACGACGGGATACGCCGCGCGGGCATCCCGGATCTGCTGGAGGGTGCACAGCGCCACGCTGCGCGTGCCCGCATCCCCCTCACGCTTCAGGACGTCGACGCACCCCTCCAGCGCCTGTTCGCCCATTCCTTCCAGGACATGCTGCTTCCAGTAGTCCAGCTCGGCGTCGCCGGTCCGGCGGAGCAGCTGGGGAACGCTCGCGCTGCCGAGCTGCCGGAGCCCGATGACGCACACCCACCGGATCTTCGGGTCCCGGAGGCCGTTGACGAGGGCGTCGACGGAAGCGGGGTCCGCGAGGACCATCAGGGCGGCGGCTGCGGAGAGGCAGACCTCGTGGGAAGGGTCCCGCATCGCATCCACCAGCAGCGGGATCGCCGGCCGGTACATCGCCTTGCGGACCACGTTGGCCGCCTCGATCTTCTGCTGCACCGTACCCTCCTGGAGGAGGGCGAACAGGGCGCCTTCCGCCGCCCCGGGCATCCTGGCGAACGCGTCCCCCGCCGCCTCGCGGACGGCGGGATCGGGGTCCGAGAGGAGCCGCACGAGGGCGGGCACCGCCCCCGCGTCCTCCGCCTCCCCCAATGCGCGGCAGGCGTCATGCCGCACGAGCGGCGCCGGATCCGCCAGGGAAGATCGGACGAGCCCGTTGGCCTCCGGCGTTTCCAGCGCGCCCAGCGCGCGGACGGCGGCGGCTCGCGTTTCCGCCCCCCGCCGGCGGAGGAGGTCCCGCAAGGGCGGGAGGGCCTCCGGCCCGAAGCGGGCAAGCGCCTCGATCGCGGCGTCCCGGACGGCGGGGTCGGTGCTTTCGACCCTCGCCAGGACCAGCCGGAGCGCTCCCTCCCCGCGGAATTGCGCGACGGCCCGGATCGCCTGCACCTGCACGCCGGGATCCGGATCCGACAGCGCCCTCTCGATGGAAGGGGCAGCCGCGGCGACCTCGAGCTGCTGCAGCACGAAGAGGGCGGCGCGCCGCACCGACGGATCGGGGTCCCGCACCGCGACGACGGTACCGCGGACGGCCGGCGTCCCGATGTGGATGAGGGCGCCGCTCACGAGCCACCGGGTCCTCCGGTCCGCAAGCTGGGGGATCAGGAGATCCACCGCGGGCTCGCCGATCTCGACGAGCCGGCGCACCGCGTGGTTCTGGACGGATAGGTCGGGGTCCCGCAGGAACGGCAGGATGCGGCCCGCCGCCGCGGCGCCGCCGGTGGCGAACGCCTCGTCGATGGCGCGGATGCCTGGCGGCGGCTCGCCGGCCCCCTCCCGGTCGCCGGGATACGCTTGGGACGGGTGCGCCAGGAGGAGCATGAAGGAGACGGCAAGGACCATGGCGCGCCTGGGCAAGGGGGCCTCCGCCAGACGGGATACGGTTCCACTCTACCCCGTTCCCGCCTCGTCGGTAAACCCGGGATTTTCCGCCATTGCCGGTACAATATCCGGGTCGGACCCCGGTCCGCCGGGAAGGGGGAAGCTGGAGATGGGATCGCCCGAGGCGCTTGCGCTGCTTGCGAAGGAACCCGCGCCCGGCAGGGTCAAGACACGCCTTTGCCCGCCCCTGTCCCCGGGGGAAGCCGCGCGCCTTTTTTCCTGCCTCCTCGCGGACACGGCGGAGGAACTCGCCTCCCTGCGCCGCACCCGGCGCCTGCTCTTCCTCGACCCGCCGGACGCGATCGGAAGGATCCCCCTCGGCCCCTTCGCGGGGTTCGAGCGGCTCCCGCAACGCGGACGGGACCTGGGGGGGAGGATGCTGCACGCGGCCAGGACCTGCTTCGCGGGGGGAGCGCGGCGGGTCGTCATCGTCGGGGGGGATTGCCCGGGGCTGACGGCCGGCCGGGTACGCCAGGCGTTCCGGGAACTCCGGTCGGGGGCCGTGGCGGTCTTCGGCCCTTCGGGGGACGGGGGGTATTACCTGGTCGGCCTTTCCTCTCCCGACGCGCGCCTGTTCCGCGGAATTCCCTGGAGCACCGGTTCGGTTCTCCGGGAGACGGCCTCCCGATGCCGTGCCGCCGGGAAACCTTTCTCTTTCCTCCCCCCGGAGCGCGACGTGGACACCTTCCACGACCTGCTCGCCCTGCGGAAGCGGATCGCGTCGCACCCGGCGCCCCGCTGTCCCCGGACCCGGGAGTTCCTCAGCTCTTTTTTTCCGGCGGAGGGATCCGGACCCCGCCCGCGGGAATGAACTTCCGGTCCTCGCCGAGATCCACGACCTCCCCGCTCAAGGAAACCGCCGCTACCTCCTTCGGGACCACGATTTCGAAGGAGCCGGTCTCCCCGTTCAGGAGCGCCCCCTCCCCCCGGTAGGGGGATTTCGGAAAGAAGCGGCGGCGCTCGGTCCTGCCGTCCCGGAACCGGAATTCCGCGATGACCCCGATCGATCGGAGGGAGAGGTCGGGGATGTCCTCCCCCCGGTTGGTCAGCTTCCCCTTGAGCAGGACGTTCGGGCCGGTCTTCTTTTTTTCCACCTCGATGAGGAACGCACCGTCCGTCGGCACCTTGACCCGCAGACCCGACCAGAACCCCCAGGCGATCCAGAGCGCGAGCGCGGCGGCGAGCGCCGGGGCGGCGACCTTCACCCACTTCCCGTGCTCCCCCCAGTAGCGGCGGAGAGCGGGGAACTGCTCGGGGGGCACGAGCCGTCGCCGGAAATCCCGGGACGGATCGCGGGGCACGGCACGGAGGCAGTACGGGCACGTTTCCGACCCGGACGGGATCTGGATGGTGCACGACGGGCAGGGGACGAGGCCCGGGTTCCCGGAATCGTGAAGGGGGGATTCGGCCACGGCGCCCGGGATCTCCGGAGGGAGGGTCAGGCCGGCCCGGGGGCGGAGAGATACGCGACGAGGAGACGAACCGGCACGCCCGACGGTCCCGGGGCGTACCCGCGCTTCTCCTTCTCCACCCACGCCGTCCCGGCGATGTCCAGGTGGACCCAGGGGGTGTCTCCGGCGAACTCCCGGAGGAAATACCCCGCCGTGATGGTCCCCGCCTCGCCGCCGCCGATGTTCTTCAGGTCCCCGATGTCGCTCTTGATCTGCTCGAGATACTCCTCGTGAAGCGGAAGTTCCCAGGCCTTCTCGCCCGACGCCTCCACGGCAGCCTTCATGCGGGAGAGCATCCCCGCGTCGTTCCCCATCATTCCCATGTTCACGCTGCCCAGCGCCACCACGCACGCGCCCGTGAGGGTCGCCGCGTCGATGATCTCCTTCGGCCGGTATCTCCTCACGGCGTAGGTCATCGCGTCGGCGAGGATCAGGCGGCCCTCGGCGTCGGTCGACAGGATCTCGACGGTCTTCCCGGACATCAGCCGCAGCACGTCCCCCGGCCGATACGCGGTCCCCGAGGGCATGTTCTCCACCGCCGGGACCACGGCGACGAGGTTCCTGCGGATCCCGAGGGCCGCAGCGGCCCGCACGGCGGCCAGCATCCCTGCCCCCCCCGCCATGTCGTACTTCATCTTCTCCATCCCCTCCCACTTCTTGAGGGAGATGCCTCCGGTGTCGAACGTCACCCCCTTGCCGACCAGCGCGGTCCACGGCGCCCCAGGCCTCCCGCCGCGGTACTCCGCGAGGATCAGCCGCGGCGGGGCGGAACTCCCCTTCGCCACGGCCAGGATGCCCCCGGCCTTCCGCGCGGCCAGTTCCGGAAGGCCGAGCACGCGGACGCGGACCCGCCCGCCGCCCGGGCCGATCCCCCTGCCCGTCCCCCGCGCGGCGCGCGCCAGATCGTCGGGCCGCAGCTCCGCCGGCGGCGTCGCCACGAGGGAGCGCCCCCAGTTGATGGCCTCTCCCAGGCGCGCGCCACGGGAGACGCCGGAGCGCACCGCGCGGAGCACCTTTGCCTCCCGCTCCACGAAGAGGAAACGGGAGACGCGGTGCCCCTTCTCGGCCTTGTACCGATCGAATTCGAACGCGGAGAGGGAGGCCCCGAGAGCGCAGAACTGCCCCGCGGTCCGGGGGTCGAGGCCCCCCGCGCCCGTCCCGTGAACGACGGAGGCGACCGAAGAGAGCTTGAGCTTTTTCGCCAGCTTCAAGACGGGGAGGGCGGCCTGGCGGGCCTGGTCCGCCGTGAACTTCTCCTTCTTCCCGAGGCCGACGACGAGAACCCGCGGGGCGGCGATTCCCCGGGCGGGGCGGAGGAAGAGGGTTTCCCCTAGTTTCCCCTGGAAGTCCCCGTCGCGGACCGCCGCTGAGATGCCCCCGCCGATCGCGGCGTCCACACCGGCGGTGGCGCCCCCGGGACGCTTCTCCCCCTCGAACAGGTTCACCACCACCATGTCCGTGCGGACGGCGCGTATGTCTCCGGGGACGCAGGCGATCCGCATCGCGTCAGATCCCGAGGTACGCCTCTTTGACGTGGGGGTCGTTCATGAGGTTCTTGCCGGTTCCCTCCAGGACGATTCGGCCGTTCTCCAGCACGTAGGCCCGGTCGCACATCGCCAGCGTCTGGCGGACGTTCTGCTCCACGAGCAT
>DASWBR010000145.1:0-1601 GCA_036390495.1 Candidatus Deferrimicrobiaceae bacterium
CCCGGACGGAACCGTACCGGTCCTGACGGAGGCCGGTTCCCCGTTGCATTGCCTCTCCCGGTTGTGGTAAAGGTAGCAGGGCAGGCGGGCGTAATTCAGGGGTAGAATGCAAGCTTCCCAAGCTTGACGTCGCCGGTTCGAATCCGGTCGCCCGCTCCATCGCCATTCCGCCGGTCCGCAGGGCCGGAATCGCATACGGGGCCTCGTCCCCTCCGGGGGCGGGGCCCTTCGCTTTCGCAGGTTTTCCTCTATAATTGTCCCATGACGAGGCGATGGGTTTGGTGGACCGGGGGCGGCCTGCTCGTCGTCCTCCTCCTGCTTCTCGGGTGGCGGGTAGCCCTCGAGATACCGGACCGTATCGCCAGGCTGGAGCGTTCCCTCCTCGAGGAGGCGGAACGGAACGGATTCCGGGTCCGTTACGGGAGCCGGAAGTTCCACCCGCTGCACCTCCGCGTCACCGTCGACAACATCTCCGTGACCGACGCGTTTGCCGACGTCCCATTGGGAACCGTCGGGTCCGTCGACGTCTCGATCTCGCCCCTCCGGATCCTTGCCGGCGAGCTCCCCGTCTCCAGGATCCGCGTACAGGGCTTCCGCCTCCAGGCGGGAGAGGCGAACCGGGAACTGTACCGGAAACTCGCCTCGGGCGAGGGGGAGCCTTCCGGCAAGGAACTCCCGGATATCCTCCTCCTCGAAGGTTCCGTCCGGCTCGGACCGGTGGGTCCGGTCCGGCGATTCGAGGCGGATGTCCGGGAACTCCGCGTCCGGAGCGTCCGTTTCCTGGGAACCCGCATCACCGCTGCCGTGCAACGGGTTTCCGGGGAGTTCGAGATCCCCGGCGCAGGGACCGCCGCCTGGCCGTACGCATCGGTGGAGGCAGACCTCCTCCACAAGGACGGCGTGCTCCGGGTGCGCAGGCTGAAGATGTCCGGCGACGGTTCCGCGGCGAGGCTGTCCGGGGTCTTCGACACGCGAAAGGAGACCCTCGAGGGGAAACTCTCCGGGGAGATCGACCTCGCCCGCTGGATCGCCGCGGGCGCGCCCGGCGCGAAGCAGGCCGGCGACGTGGTCCGCGGAGGGAAAGCCGAGTTCACCGCAACGGTCGCGGGCCCGCTCGGCAACCCGCAGGGGTCGGTCCGGATTCTCCTCCGGGACCTTGCTCTGACCGGGATTCCCCGTGGCGATGCCGAAGCGGATCTCGCCCTGGAAGGACGGACCCTCCGGTTGGCCCGCTTCCATTCGAAAATCTGGGGAGGGACGCTCGAGGCCACCGGCGCATACGATTTCGCCGCCGGTAGTGCGGAGGGGAAAGCCTCTCTCCGGAAGGTTTCCCTGTCCGATGTCCCGTGGGACGCGTTCGGCGCGCCGGCCCGGCTTTCCGGCTCCATGGATCTTGCCCTCCTGGTGCAGGGGGGTCCTGGCCGTCTGCGCGGAACCGTTTCCCTTTCCCTGCCGGAAGGGGTGGGGGTACCTTCAGCGTCCGGAGAAAACGGGTTTTCCCTGCGGCTCCCGCTCGCCGCCGAAGCCACGGGGGAATTGCGGGATGGTCGGGTGGTACGGTTCGACTCCGTCCGGCTCCGGGCGGGGGCGGCCGAAACCCG
>DASWBR010000146.1:0-4372 GCA_036390495.1 Candidatus Deferrimicrobiaceae bacterium
GCGTACGATGTCCGGAACGTGATCGGGTATTACGAAACGGGGGCCGGCGGCCGGAGGGTCCTGGTCATCAAGGGGCAGGTGACGAACCTCTCCGCGAGGGAGAAGAGCGGGATCCGCGTCTTCGCCGCGATCCTCGACGGCACGGAAAAGACCCTGGCCGAGCAGGCCGTGTACGCGGGGAACGTCATCCCCGGCGACAGGTTGCGGAAGATCGATCCGCCCGGTGCCGCGAAGGTCCTCGACAACCGGTTCGGAGAGGGGCTTGCGAACATGAACGTGGGGCCCGGAAAATCCGTCCCGTTCATGGTGGTGTTTTTCGACGCGCCGGAGAACATCGACAGCTACCGGCTGGAGGCCCGGGACAGCGAGTGACGGGCGGGCGGGGGACGGGGGACTCCCCGTTCCCCGCCGCGGCAAACCGCGGGGTTACTTCTCCTTTTTCTCTTCCTTGGCCGGGGTCACGTCGACCTCATTCTTATCCTTCATCGCCTTCTTGAAGTTCCGGATCCCCTCTCCGATCCCGGAGCCGATCTGCGGCAACCGGCCGGCTCCGAACAGGAGCACCACGATCACGAGAATGATCAGTAGCTCCGGCAAACCCAGTCCGAACATGCATCCTCCTTTGCCCTTGAACCCGCCGGGGTTGACCTACAGTGTACCCCCTTCCGCCGCGGGTTGTCCGCTACTTTTCGCGGATCGTCTCCTCCACCGCCACCCCGAAGTGCCGGCCCGGCGTCCCTTCCGAAAGGAGGACCTCGTCCCCCGGGGCGAGGCGGGAGATCGAGCGGGTCCCGCCCGCCGGGCCCACCAGCCGGATCGTTTCGGCGTTCTGGAGGACGACGGAGTGCTCGCCGCCGGAGGGGGTGACGGCCCGGACCAGGACCAGCGGACGGCGCTCCACCTTCACCCTTCCGACGCAGGCGACCTCGCCCTTTCCGGCGTCGTCCACGAGCAGGACCCCGGACCCGGCGGCAAGCTCCGACAGGTATGCGGTGCGCCCGCCGGGCACGCGGCAGTAGGAATGCACCGCGCCCGCGTTCACCCGGAAGGGGCGCGGGAGAACGTACGGGTTCGGGGCGTTCTCCGCACAAACCAGGAACATCCCCGCGCTCCCGTTTCCCACGAGCATTCCACGGTTCCCGTCGATCCAGGTGCACGTGTCGACGCACACGCGGTCCCCCATCCCGAGCGGGACCACCTCCCCCACGCGCGCCACGGCGAGGGGTACCTCCTCGGTACGGACCCGGGCCGACTCCCCGAGAACGCGCATCCCGGCGGGATCCTGCGCGGAAAGGACCAGGCCGTAGACCCCTTTTTCGAGGACTCCCCGGTACAGCGCCACGTCCTGCGGGGTGGTTGCCACGACGAGGACGTCCCGCCCCCACGCCACGAGGTTCTCGAGCGGGATGATCTCCCTCTCCCGGGGGAAGATGACCCACGTGGCGCCGGGCGCGGAGGCGGCTACCCGGGCCTCGTCCTCCCTCCCCTCCATCCGCGTGACGCGGAAATCCGCCCCCTCGCGGAGATCCCCCTCCGCGCACGCCACGGCCACCCGTCCGAGTTCCCGGGCGGGAGCCGCGCATCCGTCCGGGACCCAGAGCGCCGTAACCCCCGTCTCGAGGGCCGCGACGGCGATCTCCTTGTCCCAGGGAATGACCCGGGCCCAGAGGCGGGGGACGGTCACGGGTTCTTTGCCCGGAGGATCGCGAGGGCCTCCCTGACCGTGGCGCCGCCGTGGACGATCGCCGCGATGGCGCGGACCATGGCGGCCGGCGCGCGGTGCTGGAACACGTTCCGCCCGATCGACGCCCCCGCCCCGCCCGCGGCGATCGCGTCGTGGACCATCCGCAACACGTCCTCGTCGCTCTCCACCTTCTCTCCGCCGGCGATGACGACGGGCGAGGCGCAACCGTCCGTGACCTCCCGGAACGTCTCCGGGGAGCCGGTGTACGGAACCTTGACGAGGTCGGCCCCCATCTCCGCCCCCACGCGGGCGGCGTGGCGGACGTACCGGACGTCGTACTCGTTGCGGACCTTGGGCCCCCGGGTGTAGATCATCGCCAGGAGCGGCATCCCCCACCGCTGGCAGGCGCTGGAGACGGTCCCGAAATCCCGGAGCATCCGCGCCTCGTCCTCCGCCCCGAGGTTCACGTGGATCGAGACGGCGTCCGCGCCCATCTGGAGCGCGTCCTCCACGGTGGCGACCAGCACCTTGCGGTTGGAATCCGGAGACATCATCGTGCTGGCGGAGAGGTGGAGGATCAACCCGAGGTCTTTCCCGTATCCGCGGTGGCCGAACATGGCGGCCCCGCGGTGCACCACGGCGGCGTTCGCTCCGCCTTCGGCGATCAGGTTCGCCGCAGGGGGGATCTGGATCAGGCCCTGGATGGGCCCCACGGTCACGCCGTGGTCCATGGGGACGATCACCGTCCGCCGGGTGTTCCGGTCGAGGATCCGCTCGATGCGGATCTTTTTCCCGATCATCGGTCGCGCCCCTCCCGCCCGGCCCCCCGGGCGTCGTCCCTACCGGAACGCCCCGCGGACCTTCAGGAGTTCGTTCAGGTAGGTCATGTTGTCGGCGAACTTCCCCGCCTCCTCGTACCGCACCTTCCCGGCGACGACGAGGTCCGCCAGGGTCCAGTCGATGGCGACCAGTTCCTCCACGTTCGCCTGCATCATCCCCCGGAGCTGGTGGACTTTCCCGTCCCGGATCGCGTTGCGCACCCGGAGGGAGGAGGACATCTTCTCCCACGCGAGGACGCGTCCCTGGCCGTTCGCGCGCTTGAGCAGCCGCTGGGCGAACACCAGCTGGAGGCATTCCGCAAGCTGCGCCCTCACCTGCGGCTGCTGGTTGCCGGGGAAGACGTCGACGATCCGGTCGACGGCCGCCGTCGCGTTCATGGCGTGCAGGGTCCCCATCACCAGGTGACCGGTTTCCGCCGCCGTGAGCGCGATGGAAATGCTCTCGTGATCCCGGAGCTCGCCGATCACGATGACGTCGGGATTCTGCCGGAAGATGTGCCGCAGGCCGTCGGCGAAGGAGAGTGTGTCCGTTCCGACCTCCCGCTGGTTCACGTTGGAGTTCTTGTGCCGGAAGGTGAACTCGACGGGGTCCTCGATGGTGATGATGTTCGCCTTCCGCTCCCGGTTGATCGTATCCACGAGGTGCGCGAGGGTCGTGGATTTCCCGTGCCCGTTGGGGCCCGTCACCAGAATGAGCCCCTGGGCCTTCAGCGCGTGCTCCCGGAGGAAGTCGGGGAGGCCCAGCTCGGCGGCCGACGGGATGGTTTCCGAAACGTGGCGGGCGGTGAAGGCGATCGAGTTCCGCTGCCGGTAGAGGTTGCAGCGGAAGCGCCCGACGCCGTGGAGGGAGAAGGCGAAATCCAGCTCGAGGCTCGACCAGAAAATCTTCCGCTGCTCGGGGGTCAGGATCGCAAGGACCATCTGCTCCAGTTCGGACGGCTTCAGCGCCGGGAGGTCGAGGCGCCGGATCTCGTTGTCCACCCGGACCGAGGGGATCGCCCCGGCGGACAGGTGAAGGTCCTGCCCTTTCCAGGAGAGAAGGGCGGAGAGCATGCCGGAAAGGGTGAGCTCCACCTTCGTGCGTCGGGAGGCTTCCTTTTCGGCGTCGAGCTTCAGGGGAGAGGTCCCGTACCCGTGCGACTGGAAAAACGCCATCGCCTGTTCGAAGTGCGTGGCGGAGAGGATGACTGCCTTGGTGGGGTGCCCGGACTGGAACTCCACGTCCGACAGGGCGGACATGTCCGTGGGGTCGACCATTCCCACCACCAGCCGTTTCCCTTCGAACCCGATGGGGAGAAGCCGCCGGAGGCGGACGGTCTCCATCTGGACCAGCCGCTGCACGGAGGCGGGGACCTCGACCTTCAGGAGATTGACGTGCTGCATCCCGAGCTGCCCGGAGAGGGCGGAAAGGAGCGCCTCCTCCGTCAGGAACCCCAGCCGCATCAGGTTTTCCCCGAGCGTACCCCCGAGCTGATGCTGGCTCCGCAGCGCCTCGATCAGCTGCTCCTCCCGGATGACTCCGGCAGAGACCAGGATTTCCCCGATTTTCAATTTCTTTTCCGGCATCTTCCGCCTCCTGGCACGGCGTGAGAGGGCGACAAGGATATTTTCTAAATCTAACGCAGGGAAGGAAAGAGGGGCAATATCATTTTCCGGCGCCGTGGACATCCCGCCGGGAACAGAGGGGGGCCACCGGGCACTCTCCGCAGATCCCGCGCCGGGGATTCGTGCAGAGACGCAGGATCCCCAGCCGCGTGAGGGGATAGTCGAACTTCACCGGATCTTCGGGACACACCGCGCGAAGACGAGCCATCGACCTCACTGTGGCGAGAACGACCACGGGATTTCG
>DASWBR010000147.1:0-14768 GCA_036390495.1 Candidatus Deferrimicrobiaceae bacterium
ACCCGCACCGCCCGCGGTTCCTGGGGGTTCGTCCCGGGAGCCGCGCGCGCCGGGGTCGGCTCGCTCTTGCAGGCGCCCCCCCCCAGCGCGACGGCCATGACCCCTGCCAGGGCGATGGCGGCGGATTTCCACGAGTTTTCAAATTGTTGGCGCATTTGAATAGTTTACCTTCCCGGACCGGACCGGTGCAATGGCGGAGGGTCCGCCTTGCGCGCAGATCGCAGAGCGTCGGGGACGCGGAAATAACATCCCCCCCCCGTGGACAACCCGCCGGAATACTGTATACTGTATACAAATCGACTTGGCCGGGGGCGGCGCCTCGATTCCTCCATCCGATGAACCGGCTCCGCGCGCCGTTCCCCGGCCAGGCTGTTCCCGTTCGCACGACCTGTCGGTCCGTCAACCCGGGAATCCTGACTACTGAAAGGAGGGCGGCCATGTTCAAGAAGATCCTGCTGCCGCTGGACGGTTCCGCGCTGGCGGAGCGCGCGATCGATCCGGTGGAGGAAATGGCGGCGAAGACGGGCGCCGAGGTCCTGCTCCTGAGGGTCGTTCCGGCCCCCCTGGGAAAGGCCCCGGAGTCCGGCCAGACGGAAGAGAGCAAGGCGTTCCTCGAGGTCGCTGCCCGGGCGAAGGCGTACCTGGAGAAGGTCGCGGGCCGGCTCGCGGGCAGGTCCGTGAAATCCCGGATCCTGGTCCCGTCCGGGGAGGCGCACTCGGAGATCCTCCGGGCGGCCCACAACGAGGACGTCGACTTCATCGCGATGACCACCCACGGCGGGACGGCACTGGAGCGGGCGCTGCTCGGGAGCACGGCCGAGAAGATCGTGTACACCACGAAACGGCCGGTCTTCCTGGTCAAGCCGGAAAAGATCCACACCGCCCGCCACATCGACGAGGGGGAAATCTTTGCCCGAGTGAAGTAACTCCGCCGGACGACAGGGGGCCGCGGGAATTCCCCCGGCCCCCACCCTTTCCCGCCATCGGATCTCCCCTCCTCCCCGGCCCGTAGTACAATCGGTATCCAGGAGAGACGGATGGAGCCGGTCGAATACATCCCCAGGATCCGCGAAAATTACGCCCGCCTCGGGTACAAACCGTACAACTGGGTGGTCAACGCGGACACCCCCCCGTGGGCTCCCCTTACGAAACCGCTGTCGCAATGCCGGCTGGGACTCGCCGCCTCGGGGGGAATCTACGCGACGGGGCAGGTCGCGTTCCACTACAGGGACGACAGTTCCCTCCGGGAGATCCGGACGGACCTGGACACCCGGGACCTCCGCGCGACCCACTTCGCCTACGATCTGACCGACGCCCGCACGGACCCGAACGTCGTCTTCCCCCTCGATCCCTTGCGGCGCCTCGTCCGCGAACGGTTCCTCGGCTCCCTCGCGTCCCGGTTCCACACGTTCATGGGGGGGATCTACTCCGCCCGGCGCGTCACGGAGGAGCTCGCCCCGGCGCTCGCAGCGCGTTTCCGGGAGGACGCGGTCGACGCGGTCCTGCTCGTCCCCGTCTGACCGGTCTGCCACCAGTCCGTGGGACTGGTCGCGAGGCACGTGGAGGCCGCCGGGTTCCCGACGCTGTGCATGAGCAGCGCGCTGGACATCACCCGGGCGGTCAACCCGCCCCGCACGGCGTTCCTGGATTTTCCCCTCGGCCACACCGCCGGCAAACCGAACCAGCCGGAGCTGCAGCGGCAGATCCTTGCCGACGCGCTCTCGTCCTTCGAGACGATGACGGCGCCAGGGTCCGCCAGGACGCTGCCGTATCGGTGGTCGGAAGACGAAGAGTGGAAAGGGAAGGCGTTCGCGGAGGGAGACGACCGCCTTCCGCGCCACGACACGCCGCAATACCAGGACGAGGAGGACCGCCGCCGGGTGGAGGGGGGGGAAACCCCCTCCTGTCCGGTCTGCCGGCCCTGACCCTTACTTCTTCTTCTCCACCTCGAGCCGGTCCAGCACCATGTACCGGTAGTCCGATCCCACGTGGTCGAAGGTGCCGTAAAGGGTCAGCATGTCGCCCTTCTTCAGGGTGCCGACCTTTTCCGCGTCCGGGTGGTCCTTCTTGATGTAGAACCGGATGAGGCAGAGGGGCCCCAGGGTGATGCAGTAATACTCCCGCGTGTTGATCTTCGTCTTCTGGATCTGGACGCAGAAGTCGCTCCCGCAGAACTGGAACGGGTCCGACACCCGGTATTTCTTCCCGTCGTGCGCATCCGGGTTCTTCGACAGCTCCGTCTGGGAGATCGGGGCGTAGGCGGCGGGATTGAACTCCTCCCCCCGGGCAATCCCGGGGATCGCAACCAGGACGCACAAGACGACGATTCGCAGAATTCCTCTCATGGCTCCTCCCTCCGGCCTACCTGCCGAGCTTCGCAAGGGACTCTTCGAAGCCGAGGACCTGGCCGCCGAACCCTTTGGCGAACTTCTCCGCGTCCTCCCGGGTGGCGAAGGAGAGCCAGAACGGGGGGCAGCACTCCCCGTAAGTCGTCTTCGCGAGGTAGAACGCCTTCCGCCCATCCACCGTCTTCCGGGAAAGGAAGTCGGTCGCAGAAAGCGCTCTGGCCTTCCGGACGTCCACGTCCAGCATGGCACAACGCGGGCAGGCGTAAATCTTTTCCTTTCCGTCCTTCAGGGTCACCGTGAACCTGGCGGCCCCCGTCTCGGTGCCGCACACGGGGCACTTGGGCTCCGTCGCCCGCGCAATGCCGGCCAGCACGGCCACCAGCGCCAGGCAAACGATCCACGATGTTCCGGGCCGCTTCATTCCGATTTCCTCCAGGTATTCCCCCTCGCCCCGCGGGGCATTGCCCCGTCCCCCGTATAGTATATTTGTTCCTTGGCCGGCGGGTCGGGAAAACCGCCCGGCCCCGCCCCGGGCCATGCCGATGCCGGGGAGGAGGAGTGCGTGATGAAGGTCCTGCTCCTGGAGAACATCCACCCGGACGCGGGGGCGGCGTTCGCCTCCGCGGGGTTCCCGGTGGACCGCGTCCCGTTCAGCCCCGCCCGGAAGGTCCTTGCGCAGCAGTTGGGAGACGTCTCCGTGCTCGGCATCCGGTCGAAGACGCGGGTCACCGCGGATCTCCTCGACCGCGCGCCGGACCTGCACGCCATCGGCGCCTTCTGCATCGGCACGGAGCAGGTGGACCTCGAGGCGTGCAGCAGCCGCGGCATCGCCGTCTTCAACGCCCCCTACAGCAACACACGCAGCGTCGTCGAGCTGGCGCTGGGTGAGATGATCCTGCTCCTGCGCGGCGTGACCGACCGCAGCGCGGATCTCCACCGGGGAGTGTGGGGAAAATCGTCGGAGGGGTACCACGAGGTCCGGGGGAGGAAGCTCGGCATCGTCGGGTACGGGAACATCGGCTCCCAGCTCTCCGTCCTCGCGGAGGCGCTGGGGATGGAGGTGTACTACCACGACATCGCGGAGAAACTGACCCTCGGGAACGCAAGGAAGTGCCCCCTGGAGGGGCTGCTGCGGGTAGCCGACATCGTGACCGTCCACGTGGACGGACGGGAGGGGAACCGGGGGCTCTTCGGGGAGCGGGAGTTCGCCGCGATGAAGACCGGGGCGATCTTCCTGAACCTCAGCCGTGGATTCGTTGCGGACGTGGAGGCCCTGGCGCGGAACCTCCGGTCCGGCAAGCTCCGCGGCGCTGCGGTGGACGTTTTCCCGGACGAACCCCGGAGCAACCGCGATCCGTTCTCCTCGCCCCTCCAGGGGATCCCGAACGTGATCCTCACCCCCCACATCGGGGGCTCCACGGAGGAGGCCCAGGAGGGGATCGGGGCCTTCGTCGCGGGGCGGATCCTAGAATACCTTTCCTCGGGAGGGACCGGGACCAGCGTGAACTTCCCGGTACTCCAGCCCTCCGCGACGCCACAGCGCCACCGCTTCGCGCACCTCCACGAGAACATCCCCGGGATGCTGGCGAAGATCAACGACCTCTTCGCCCGCCACGGCGTGAACATCGCCGGCCAGCGGCTGGAGACCCGCGGCGCCCTGGGGTACGCGCTGATCGACGTGGTGGCGGAGTGCGACCGCGGCATCGTGGAGGAGCTGCGGCGGATCCCCCACACGATCCGCGCGCGCCGGGTCTACTGACCCCGGCCGATCACCGCCGGCCCCGCCCCATCCGGGCCTCGAGGCGGCGCGCCGCGAGCGACAGCGGGTAGCTCATCCCGAAGTACAGCAGAGCCGCCACGACCCCCAGTTCGAGGAACCGGGTCGTCGTGGCGGCAAGGATATTGTACGTCTTGGTCAGCTCCACCATGGCGATGACGGAGACCAGCGACGAGTCCTTGAACAGGGCGACGAAATCGTTCGTCATCCCCGGCAGCGCCACCCGCAGGGCCTGCGGCAGGACGACGTGCCGGAAAGCGAGCCCCCGATCCATCCCCAGCGACAGGGCCGCCTCCGTCTGCCCTCCCGGCACCGCCTCGATCCCCGCGCGGTACAGCTCCGCCTCGTAGGCGGCGTAGTTCATCCCCAGCCCCAGGAACGCGGCGACCAGCGGGCTGAGGGTGACGCCCGCGTTGGGGAGGCCGTAGTACAGAATGTACAGCTGGACCAGGAGCGGGGTGCCCCGGTAGATCTCGACGTACGCCGCGGCGGCCGCGCGGAGGGGGCCCGGGCCGTGGAGTCGGGCGAGACAGAGGGCGAGGCCCAGGGCGACGGCCAGGACCATCGAAACGGTGGAAATCCCGATCGTGACGCCCGCCCCCTTCAGGAGAGCCGGAAGGAAGGAGGCGATCGGGGCCTCCCGCTCCTTCCCGAAGGAAGCCCCGGGAGATGCGTACGCTTCCCCGCGGAACAGCTTCTCCTGCGCCCCGTTCCAGAGAGCCCACCGTTCGCAGATGCGTCGGAGTTCCCCGCTGCGCAGCAGACGGTCGAGCGCCCCGTCGATCGTCTCCCGGAGCGACTCGTCCCCCTTCCGCAGGGCGATCCCGTAATACCCTTCTCCCACGGGCGGACCGGCGAAGGCGAGCCTCGGGTTGGGGCCCGCGTAGTACGCCGCCATCGGCAGGTCCAGGAACACCGCGTCAAGCCTGCCGAGGGCCAGGTCCTCGTACGGCTCGACGACCCCGGCGTACACCTTGATGTCGACCCCGCCAACCGCCTCCAGCATCGCCTGGGAAACGGCGCCGGAGAGGGTCCCCACGCGTTTCCCCGCCAGATCGGACAACCCCCGGATCGACACCTCCCCCTTCCGGACGACGAGCTGTTCCGTGTAGACGTAGTACGGGCGGGAGAAGAGGACCTTCGCGGATCGCTCGGGGGTGATCTCGATCCCGTTCATCGCGACGTCGAAGTCGCCGCGCTGCAGGGCGGGAAGAAGGCTGTCCCAGGCGTTCTGTGAGAAGCGCGCGCGCACGCCGATCTCCCGCGCCACCGCGTCGGCCAGGTCCACCTCGAAGCCGACGAGCGCGGCGGGGTTTCCCGGGTCGGGGAAGACGTACGGTGCCCCCCCCTCCGCGTCGCCGCCCCAGAGGAGGTATCCGCGCTCCCGGACCCGGGAAAGGGAGCCGTCTTCGGCCCGGCACGGGTACGGCGCCGCCAGCAGGACGGCGAAGAAGAGGAGGAGGAAGCGGCCGCGGGCAGTTGCAGGCATCAACCGGCGCCGCGGGACGGCGGCGTCACGTCCCGGAGCGGACGTTCGGGTGGCACTCCGAGCAGGCGCCCGTGAGCCCCGCGTTCGTCATCTTCTTGTGGCACCCCCGGCAACGGATGTGCATCACCTCGCTGTAGGAAGGGGCGTCCCCGGCCGCTTTCGCCTCGTGGCAGTCCGAGCACTTCTCCGAGTCCGGCTTGTGGTGGCATACCTGGCAATTCCCCATCCTCTTGGCATGCTCCTGGTGGGCCAGCGTCACCTGCCGTTTCGGGTAGACCTGCAGCACGATCTCTTCCGGCGCGTCCGAAAGGGACATCGACGCGGTGTCCGCCCACGCGGCGAGCGCCGCGGCCACGAGGATCCCCGCAAACAGGACGAACCGTTTCATCCCGGCTCCCTTCCCGGGCCCCGAAGGGTTCCCAGTCCCGTCCACCGCGCCCTCCCCCGCCTCACCGGGTCGGCCGGACATCGGCGTGGCACTCCTGGCATGCGCCCTTGACGTTCTTGTTGATCTTCATGTGGCAGTTCTTGCAGCGGTAGTGCATCGCCTCGCGGAAGGAGGGCGTGTCGCCGTCCCGCTTCGCGCCGTGGCAGTCGGAGCATTTCTCCGAATCCGTCTTGTGGTGGCAGACCTCGCATTTCCCGATCCGCCGGGCGTGCCCCCTGTGGTCGAACGAGACCTGCTTCTTCGGGTAGACCTTCAGTACGATCTTCCCGGGGATCTTCTCCGTCCCCTCCGCCCCGATCGAGGCGCCCGCGCTGAACCCCGCCAAAAGCAGGACCGCCACCGCCAGTGCGAACCGTCTCATCCCGCGCCCCTCCCCCGTCCCACCGGATGCCGGCCGCTTCCCGGCCGGGCAAAATATTCTAAACAATCGGACCGCCGCGGTGCGGGAATTTTTTCCTCCCGGGAGGCAGGTCGAAACCGCTGCCGGCGGAGATGACAGGGGGCCGACCCTTTGCTACTGTACCCTCGTTCCGACATTCCATCCGGCACGCCCGCGGCGACGGCACCGCCTCCCCCGGGCATCGCGCCGGACCCCGCGAGGTGACCCGTGGCCTCCTCCCTGTCGCCCCTGTTCCGCCCCACCCGCGTCGCCGTGATCGGCGCCTCCTCCAACCCGGAGAAGATGGGATTCCAGATCTTCCGCAACATCCGGGATGCGGGGTTTGCCGGGGAGATCCTCCCCGTGAACCCGAAGGGCGAGACGATCCTCGGCGTCCCTTCCGTGACGTCGGCCGCGGCCATTCCCGAGGGGACCGACCTCGCCGTGGTGATCATCCCCGCGAAACTCGTCCCCGGGACGATGCGGGAGCTGGGATCGAGGAAGGTGAAATCGGCCATCGTCATCACGGGAGGCTTCGCGGAGTCCGGCGAGGAGGGGGCGAAGCTCCAGGAGGAGATGGCCCGCGAGGCGGCGGAACACGGGATCCGGGTGATCGGGCCGAACTGCCAGGGAGTGAACTACCCCTACCACGGCCTCTGTGCCTCCTGGCCTCTGATCACCCGCCGCGGCGACATCGCCATCGTCTCCCAGAGCGGCACGGTGGGGGCGGCAATGATCGACTGGGCCTCCGAGGAGAGGCTGGGATTCTCCGCCTTCGTCAGCATGGGGAACCGATCCGACGTGGACGAGGCGGACCTGATCTCCTTCTTCGCGGAGGACCCCCACACGAAAGTGGTGGCCCTTTACATCGAGGGGGTCCGGGACGCGGCGAAGTTCCTCGCAGCGGTCCGCCGTTGCCCGAAACCGGTGGTCATCTTCAAGGCCGGGAGGACGGAGCGGGGACGGAAGGCGGCGGAGTCCCACACCCGGTCCCTCGCCGGGAGGGACGAGGTGTACGATGCCGTCTTCCGCCAGAACGGGATCCACCGCGCGGGCACCCTCGAGGAGCTGTACGACTTCGCCAAGGCGCTGGCGTACCTGCCGCCGCCGGAAGGGCCGAGGACGCTGATCGTCACCAGCTCCGGCGGCTCCGCCATCATCGCGACCGACGTGGCGGAGGAGGAGGGGTTCCGCGTGACCCCCCTGTCGCCGGCCCTCTCCGGAAGGCTGCGGGAGATCCTCCCCTCCCACTGCATCGTCGGCAACCCCCTCGACCTCACCGGAGACACGGACGCCGCCCGCTACCGGAAGGTGCTGGAAGCGGCGGAGGGGGAGTACGACGTCGTGATGACCATCTTCGGCGATCCGATCCCCGGAGCATCGGAGGTGGTCCGGCCGGGAAGGTGCGAACTCGTCGCGTACCTCGGGGGAGCGGAGGTCGAGCGCGAGGAGCGCCTGAAATTCCACGAGAAGAAGATCGCCGTGTTCCCGACCCCGGAACGGGCGATGAAGGCGCTCGCCTGCCACGCCCGGTTCCGCCGGGACCGGTTCCCGCTCTCCCCGGAGGAGCCGGGGCACCCCGCTGCCCCTGCGGCCGGGAAAGCGATGTCGCCCGCCGATTCGATGTCGCTCCTTGCCGACGCCGGCTTCCCCGTGACGCCGTTCCGGCGCGCGGGAGACGAGGAGGAGTCGGTCGCCGCGGCCCGGGCGGTCGGATTCCCCGTGGCGGTGAAGATGAACTCGCCGGACGTGACGCACAAGAGCGACGCGGGAGGGGTGATCCTGGGGGTTCGCGACGAGACAGGGGTGCGCGCTGCCTTCCGCGCGATCCGCGAGGCGGAGGCGCGGGCGGGGGTCCGGCACGGCGGGGCCCTGGTGTGCGCGATGGCGGCGCCGGGGCACGAGGTGATCGTGGGGGTGACCCGGGATCTCCAGTTCGGGCACGCCGTGATGTTCGGCCTGGGCGGGGTGTTCGTCGAGGCGATGCGGGACGTCTCGTTCCGGGTCGCCCCGCTGTCGGAAACGGACGCCGCGGAGATGGTCGGGGAGATCCGCGGCCGCCGCATCCTCTCCGGCCTGCGCGGGAAGCCGCCGGCGGATCTGCCGGCGCTGCGGGCCCTCCTGCTCCGGGTGTCGTCGTTCCTTTCCGCGCACCCGGAGGTGGAAGAGATGGACCTGAACCCCGTCATCGTCCACGCGCGCGGCCTTTCGGTGGCGGACGCGCGGGTTGTCCGGGGCGGCTGACGCCTACACCGACGGGGAGGCTCCGGAGATGCCGGCCGCGGCCGGCGCCTTCCCGCCGCGGAAGAAGAAGGCGTGGTTCGAGGCGAATCCGGGGGGGGTCCGGGCGGCGATCTCCCGGATGGCGGGGGACCCGAGGATGCGCCGCGACAGGAATCTCCGGGCCTGCGGCCTCCCCCACCCCGCAACCGGCGGCACGGGCCGGTACAGCCCGAGCGGTTCGTCGTCCGGCAACTCCTCCCCCGCCTCCCGGGGGAGATTCAGGATCGAAAGGTTCAGGTAGTCGATCGCCGCCGCGTGCCGCTCGAGGAACCCCAGGGTCCGCTCCGCGTCCTCCGCCGTTTCCCCCGGCGCCCCCAGCATCACGTAGACGTACGTCGCGATCCCGGCGCCCTTGAGATTTGCGAGGATCGCCGGGGCGTCCGCGACGCGCGTCCCCTTCCGCATCCGGTCGAGCAGCGGCTGCGAACCGCTCTCCAGCCCCAGCTGGAGCATCGCGCACCCCGCCGCCGCCAGCCCGGTGGCGAAGCCGTGGGCGAGCAGGTCCCGTTCGAAGCGGGCGAACCCGTGCCAGGAGAGCCCGCGCAACGCGTCCGCCCCAGAGGCGAGGGCCCGCAGCGTCGCGGGCGGGATCGCGTTGTCCGTCAGGTGGAACCGCGTGGCGCCGTATCTGGAGGAGAGCTCCCGCAGCATCGCGGGGAACCCCGAGGGATCGTGGAGCCGGTACGGGTGAGTCGGGGCGACCGCCTCGGGGCAGAACCCGCACCTGGCCCAATAGCAGCCGCGGGACGCCGCCACGGGCAGGACCGGCTCCGGGGAGAGGTATCCCCGCAATTCCGCAAACCCGAAATCCGGAAGGAACTCCACCTCCCCGGGACCGTCGAGGAAATACGGTTCCGCGGAGATGCCGGCGGCGGCCGACGGACCCAGCGTCCCCTCCCCGGGGCCGAACACCACGCGGGAGAACGCCGGAAGCGCAAGCCTTCCGCCGAGGAGTGCGCGCTTCCAGGAAGTGAGCATCCCGCCTCCCCCGACGACCGGCACCCCGGGGAGGGCGCGGCGGAGAAGGCCCGCCAGTTCGAAGGCGGGGAGGACCTGGTGCCGGTAGTTCACGGATATCCCGACGCACCGGGGCCGCATCCCCTCGACCCGCGGGAGGAGGGATTCGCGGAAATAGCCGCCGAAGATCGTCCCCACCTCGCCTCCGGCCACGCGCGACAGGTCCCGCGGCGAAAATTCCGACAGGCTGCCATGGGTGTAGTCGCCGGGCGTCAGGCGCTCCGCCCCGCTCTCCCCCCGGTACGCCGAGAGGGCGGCGGCCAGGTGCCGCGCAGCGGCGGCGTAGCGGGGAAACGACGCGGCGGCGGCCGGCGAGCGCAGGAAGGAGACGGCGCGGCGCGCGTGGCGCACCCCGCGGCGGACCGTCGTGGACGCGCCGGGGCCCGCGGCCTCCGAGAGGCGCTCCTCCTCCAGGAGGTGGAGGTACGCCTCAAGGTTCGCGTCGACGGCATCCGCGCGGACGCCTCGCCCCCGGAGGTGGGACAGCAGGACGCCCGTCCCGAGGGGCGGCTCCGTCGGACGCGTTGCCGGGGGGTGGATCAGCAGGACTTCTATTTCTCCTTGCACCGGATCCGCCCTTCGACCGCGGGAAGGGTATACGTATTGAGAAGCGAGGGGGTGCCGACGACGACCTCGTCGCCGGCAGAGTCCATCCCGAGCACCTCGAACCGGTCCTCCCCGCCGCAGATCTCCGCGGCGCGGCGATACCAGTAATCCATCACCGTGGAGCGGGAGGTATACCCGTTGGCCCGGATCGAGAGGAAGTGGACTCCCGGCTGGATCTCGTAGTCGTAATACCCCTCCCCCCCGGTCCTCTTCTGGTAGGGGGTCGGGCCGGTGGCACACCCGGCGAGGAGGAACAGCGCGGCGAACGCCGCGGCCAATCCGGCAGACGCCACCCGTCCGCTCATGATCCCCTCCCCCGGCCATGTCGGCTCATTCGTCCTCGTCCACGATCTCGAAGCTCCCCTCGTGCTGGCAATGGGGGCACCGCTCCGGGACCTCCTCCACGTCGATCTTGAACTCCTCCCCGCACGCGGGGCAGAGGATCACCCACTTGCTCACCGGCTGTCCTCCTTTCGGGCGGAACGAGAGTCGTGGCGGTAGTCAGAAGCCGGATTTCCAGACCCTGTCCCCCTTCCGGACCAGGTCCGCCGCCGTGTTCATGTTCAGCGGGGTGGCCCGCGCGATCGTCACCGACACCCGGTCCCCCTCACGGAACGCCCCGAGGTCGATGCCGGCGTCCGGCTCCACCTTGTAGCTCCACGCCGCCCCGGCCGCGTCCTTCACCGTGAATGTCCCGGCGCCCGCGTCGATGCGCACGATCGTCCCGGTCACCGTACGCCCCTCCGCTCCCGCCCGCGACGGTCCGAGGAAGGCGAAGGCGATTCCGATGGCCAGGAATGCGGCGAGTCCTCTCACGCCGGATCCCCCCCCTTCCCGTGCACGGACCATTGTACCGGATGCGGATGCCTGGCGCCCCCGTTCAGCACACGGCGGGCTGCTGCTGGGTGAGGCAGTGGATCGTGCCGAACCCCCAGACCAGGTCCACCGCGTGGATCCCCACGACCGTCCGGTCCCGGAACAGCTCCGACAGGACACCGAGCGCCACCCGGTCGTTCGGATCGTTGAACGTCGGGACGAGCACCGCCGCGTTGCTGATGTAGAAGTTCGCGTAGCTCGCGGGAAGGCGCACCCCCCCGAAGCGCAGCGGCGCCGGCATCGGCAACGGGACGATCTCGACGCGGGAGCCGTCCGCGAGGCGCGCCCCCTCGAGCCGCTCCCGGTTCTCCTCCAGGGGGCGGTAATTCCCGTCGTTCGGGTCCTTTTCCCGGCAAAGGACCACGGTCCCCGGCCCCGTGAAGCGGCAGACGTCGTCCACGTGGCCGTGCGTGTCGTCCCCCGCGATCCCGCGTCCCAGCCAGATCGCGTTCCCCGCGCCGAGGTAGTCGCGGAACACCACCTCCAGCTCCGTTCGCGTCATCCCGGGATTCCGGACCTGCGTCCGCTGGTCCAGCAGGCACTCCTCCGTCGTGATCAGCGTCCCCCGGCCGTCGACATCGATCGCCCCGCCCTCGAGGACGACCCGCTTTCCGCCGGTTTCCGCCGGGAAGCGGCGCACGCCGAGGGCGCGCGCGGCACGTTCATGGATCCGGGCGTCTTTCCGCCAGTCGGGGTAGCGCGCCCAGGCGTTGAAGCGGAAACCGACGACGGCCACCTCGGGCGAGGGAGCTTCCCTGCGGACGAAGATCGGGCCGAAGTCGCGCGTCCACCCGCGGTCGGCGGGGAACCGGAAAAACTCCACGCGGGAGAGGTCCGCGCCGGCGCGGGAGAGCTGGCGCCGCGCATTCCCCTCGCGCGCGGCGGAGTCCACGAGGATCCGGACGATCTCGCCGTCGGCGACCTTCCGGACGATCTCCCCGTAGACCCACGGGATGACCGGAAATTTACCGGGCCAGTCGGAGGGGTTCCGAGGCCACCCGATCCAGGTCGCCTCGTGGGATTCCCACTCGGCGGGCATCCGGAAGCCTAGGGACGCGGGGGCCGCGGCCTTCGTCACCGTCCCTTCCCCCACGGCTCCCCGTCGAGGAAGCGCCGCGCGATCCCCTCGTAGGCGTCGATCCGCCGATCCCGCAGGAAGGGCCAATTCCGGCGCACGTCCTCGATCCGGTCGAGGTCCACCTCGCCGAGGAGGATCTCCTCCCGATCCGGGGAGGCGTCGGCCAGGACAACCCCTTGCGGGTCGCACAGGAACGACGAGCCCCAGAACTCGACCCCGTCGCCGCCCTCCGCCGGGACCTCGAGGCCTACCCGGTTGACCGCGGCCACGTAGACGCCGTTCGCCACGGCGTGCCCCCGCTGCACCGTCCGCCACGCGTCCCGCTGCTGCGCCCCGAACGCTTCCTTCTCGCGGGGGTGCCACCCGATCGCCGTGGGGTAGAAAAGGACCGCGGCGCCGGCGAGGGCCGTCAGGCGCGCCCCTTCCGGGTACCACTGGTCCCAGCAGATCAGCGTCCCGATCCTTCCCGCGACGGTGTCGAAGGCGCGGAAGCCCAGATCCCCGGGGGTGAAGTAGAACTTCTCGTAGTACGACGGGTCGTCCGGGATGTGCATCTTCCGGTAGACCCCCGCCACCGCGCCGTCCGCGTCGATCACCGCGGCGCTGTTGTGGTACACCCCGGGGGCGCGGCGCTCGAAGACCGGCGCGATCACGACGGCGCCGGACTCCCTCGCCACGTTCCGAAGGGCCTCCGTGGTCGGCCCCGGGAGCGGCTCCGCGAGGTCGAAGTACGCCGTGTCCTCCCTCTGGCAGAAGTACCGGGAGCGGAACAGCTCGGGGAGGCACACCACGCGGGCTCCCCGGCGGGCCGCCTCCCGGACCCGGTCCGCCCCCTTCCGGAGGTTCTCCTCCGGATCCTTCCCCATCGCCATCTGTACGAGGGCGACGGCGAACTTCCGGGGCACCCCCTTCCCGTCCGCGCTCATCCGGGGAGGTCCCCGAACAGCCACGGAGTGACTTTCTTCCGCTCCCGCTCGTGCCGGTCGATCTCCTCGGCGCACGAGAGGGTCAGGGCGATCTCGTCCAGCCCCTCGAGTAGGCACGTCTTGGCGAACGGGTCGATGGCGAACCGGTGTACGTCGCCGTTCGGTCCCGTGACCGTCTGTGCCTGCAGGTCGACCCCGACCGCGCTTCCCGGCGCGGCGAGAAGGGAGTCCAGGAGCGCCCGGACCTCCGCCTCCGGCAGGGTGACCGGGAGCATCCCGTTCTTCAGGCAGTTGTTCCGGAAGATGTCGCTGAAGGAGGGGGCGACCACCGCGCGGAACCCCGTGTCCATGAGCGCCCACACGGCGTGCTCCCGGGAGGAGCCGCAGCCGAAGTTCTCCCCCGCCACCAGGACCTTCCCGCCCCGGTACGGGAGCTGGTTCAGCGGGAAATCGGGACGCTCCTTCCCGTCCGCGTCGTACCGCCAGGCGAAGAAGAGCCCCTCGCCCAGCCCCGTGCGCCTTATGGTCTTCAGGTACCGGGCGGGGATGATGGCGTCGGTGTCGACGTTCCTCCGGTCCAGGGGGACGCCCACCGTGGAAAGCGACGTGAATTTCTCCCTCATTGCGCCACCTCCCGCACATCGGCGATGCGCCCGGCGATCGCCGCCGCCGCCGCCATCGGGGGACTCATCAGGTGGGTCCGCCCGCCGGGCCCCTGCCGTCCCTCGAAGTTCCGGTTGGAGGTGGAGGCGCACCGTTCCCCGGGCTTCAGTTTGTCGGGGTTCATCCCGAGGCACATGGAGCACCCCGGGAGCCGCCACTCGAACCCGGCGTCGAGGAAGATCCTGTCGATCCCCTCCTCCTCCGCCTGCCGCTTCACCAGCCCCGAGCCCGGCACGACCAGCGCCGTCACGTTCGGCGCGACCTTTCGCCCCTTCGCCACCGCCGCCGCGGCCCGCAGGTCCTCGATCCGCGCGTTGGTGCACGAACCGATGAACACCTTGTCCACGGGGATGTCGGCCAGCCTCGTTCCGGGGGAAAGCCCCATGTACTCCAGCGCCCGCGCCATCCGCGCCCGCTCCCCCGGGTCCGCCTGCCCCGCCGGGTCCGGGACGGCGCCGCCCACGGGGAGCGCGTCCTGCGGGCTCGTCCCCCAGGTAACGTGCGGCTCGAGCGACGAGGCGTCGAGGGACACCTCGCGGTCCCACTTCGCCCCCGGGTCCGAAGGAAGGCCCTTCCAGTACGCCACCGCGGCGTCCCACAGTTCCGCCGTCGGGGCGAGCGGCCGTCCCGAGAGATAGGTGAAGGTCGTCTCGTCGGGGGCGATGAGCCCGAAGCGCGCGCCCGCCTCGATCGTCATGTTGCACATGGTCATCCGCCCCTCCATCGACATCCGGCGGACCGTTTCTCCCGAGAACTCGAGGGCGTACCCCGTCCCTCCGGCGGCGCCGATCCTCGCGATCACGGCGAGGATGACGTCCTTCGGGGTGACGAAGGGACGCAGCGTCCCCGTCACCTCGACGCGCATCTGGAGCGGCTTC
>DASWBR010000148.1:0-7442 GCA_036390495.1 Candidatus Deferrimicrobiaceae bacterium
CCCCGTGTTCATCGCCAGCATGATGTCGCTGTGGTCGCCGCGGATGTCCAGCGGGCCCGACACCGCGCGGGTGACGATGTTGAACACCATCGGGAACCGGACACCGGATTGGACCGGGAGCTGCTCGAAGGCGAAGAGGAGGCCGTTCGCGGAGGTGGCGTTGAAGACCCGCCCTCCCGCCGTGGTCGCGCCGAAGCAGATCCCCGCGGCGCCGTGCTCGCCGTCCCCGGGAATCATCCGGATGGTGTGCTCCCCCTCCGCCTTCATCGCGTCGAGGGTCTCCGCGACCTCCGTGGAGGGCGTGATGGGGTAGTACCCCATGACGTGGTAGTTGATCTGCTTGGCCGCCGTCGCCGCGATCTCGTTTCCGCTCTGGACGACCATCGTCTGGGCGGGGCGTCCGCTCGCCTTCTTCGCCGTCTGCGCCATTCTTCTTCTCCTTATGTCCTGCGGGTCGTTATTTCAGGAACTTGTGCTGGACGGTGATCTTCTCCATGTCCTGCTCCGCCTCCTTGGCGGGGACCAGGGCGCCGAACTTGCAGATGAAGGTGCACCGCAGGCACCCCTTGCAGTACTGGTAGTTGATCCCCTGCAGGACCATCGCGTCCTTCCCGGTCTTGCGGTCCTTCCCCCGCTCGAACACGAAGCAGTAGTCCGGACAGGTGACGTCGCACTCGCCGCAGCTCGTGCACTTGTCGACGTGGAACAGGGGGATCATCCCCGTGCGGCTGGTGGAGAGGTCCTTGAACCGCATGTTCCCCACGGAGTAGATCGCGCCGCCGATGGGGGCGTTCCCGTAGCCGAGCGTCGGCTCCTCGCGCCGGAACGGCGTGGCGGGGTACTTCCCGTCCGCAGGGAATTCCTGGAACTTCACCTCGTCGTGGCCGCGCTTGAGGGCCTCGAGGTTCCCCTTCATGAGGGCGGCGTACTTCTTCCCGAACTGCTCGTTGACCGCCTCCTCGACCGCCTCCCACGTCAGGAAGCCCGCGGCCTTCATGATGGCCCCCATCATGACCATGTTCACCCGGGAGCCGGTCGCCATGGCGATCTCCATCGCGTCCACCACGCCGACCTTCCCGCCCTGCACCTTCAGGAAGTCCCGCGCCTCCGCGGGGCTCTTCCGGGTGTTCAGGATCACCGTGGTCTTGCCGGGGACCACGCCCGCCGTCACCGGGACCGACTTCGCGAGCGCCTCGTGGAAGATGGCGAGGACGTGCGGCTCCTCGACCGGGCTGTTGATGCGGACCTTCTGGTCCGCCTCGCAGATCCGGACGAACGCCTTGACCGGGGTCCCCTTCTTCTCCGACCCGTAGGAGGCGAACCCCGCGCCGTTCATCCCCATCCCGATGATGGCAGCCTCGGTGAGGATCTTCCCGGCCACGTTGGCCCCCAGCCCCCCGATGCTCTCCAGCCGGATCTCGAAGAACCCGAGTTCGTTCTTGACCGGCAGCTTCACCGCCTTACCGCTCTGGCTCATGTTTCCCCGCCCCTTCGGAAGATAGGTTTCCCGTTCCGCGGCGCTACATCTCGCGCCGCCCCTTCATGGCCCGCCCGACGGTGATCTCGTCGGCGTACTCCAGGTCGGATCCCATCGGGAGGCCGTAGGCGATCCGGCTCACCCGGACCCCCTTCCCCTTCAGGACCCCGGCGAGGTAGGAAGCGGTGGACTCCCCCTCCGCCGTCAGGTTCGTCGCAAGGACGACCTCCGAAACGCCCCCTCGGCCGACCCGGTCCAGCAACTCCCGGACGTGCAGATCGTCCGGCATGACCCCGTCGATCGGCGAAATCGCGCCGCCGAGGACGTGGTATCTTCCCTTGAACTCCCCGCTTTTTTCGATCGGGACTATATCGGTGGGACCTTCCACGACGCAGATCTGGTCATCCCGGCGCGCGGGGTCCGTGCACAGGGCGCACGGGTCTTCGTCCGCAATGTTAAAGCATTCCGAGCATCGTATCACGCTCTCCGGGATTCGGGCAATCGCGTTTCCGAGCTCGCGAACGAAATCCGGGGGCGTCGAAAGGAGGAACATCGACAGCCGGGTCGCGGTCTTCTCCCCGATTCCGGGGAGCCGGGAAAGGAGGGCGACCAGCCGGCGCAGCGGCTTCGGGTAGACGGCGCTCAAAGGATCCCTGGCGGGAGGATCCCGCCCGTGAGCTTCGCCATCTCCGCCGCCGCCACATCGCGGGAGCGCGCGAGGGCGTCGTTCACCGCCGCGAGGACCAGGTCCCGGAGCATCCCCACATCGGAAGGGTCGACGACCTCTTTCTCGATGCGGAGGTCGAGGAGTTCCTGCCGCCCGTTCATCACCGCGACCACCATGCCGCCCCCCGCGGAACCCTCCACGGTCCGCTCCCCCAGCTCCTCCTGGAGCCGCTTCATCCGGTCGCGCACCTCCTGCGCCTGTTTCAGCAGATCCTGGATACCCATCACTCCTCCTCCGGAGGCGCCTCGACGTCCTGCGACTCTTCGCGCTCGTCCCCGGCCTCCGCGGCGGCAGCGGCCGCCGGGGCGCCGGCCCCCCCGGGCCCGGCGGGCGGCGAAGGCTGGACCCTGAGCAGGGTGGCGCCCTCGAACTCGCGCAGGACCGCGAGGACGAGGGGCTCGGAGAGGGCTTTCCGTTCCAGCCCCGCGTCCGGTGGCGCTACGTCGTCAGACCCCGGGCTTTTTTTTTCCGCCGAGACCGAGAGGCGAACGGGAACCGGCTTCCCGGCGACCTCCTCCAGCGCGCCGAGGAGAAGGGGCCACTTGTCCTTCTCCTTCAGGCGGTCCAGCACCATTTCGTGCCCGCAGGAGATCACGAGTTCCCCGCCCCGCACCTCTCCCTCCATCTGGGAGAGCAGGCCGACCAGGAGAGTCTTCTTCTTCCCCTCGAGGTTCCGTCGCAAGGCGTCCCAGAGCCCGGCAGCCGCCGGATCGTCCTCCGCGGTCTTCGCGGCGGGGCGGGTGCCCGGCGGGGCGGCGGGCGCCGTTTCCGCCGCGGGGACCTGCTTGCGCGAGAACGTCGCGGGCGGAGCCGATGCGGCGGGAGCAGCCGGGGCCGACGTCCCCAATCCCTCCACCTCGACGAGGGAGGGCGCGTTCGAAAGCCGCAGCAGCAGGAGTTCGAAACCCAGGTGGGGGAACTCCGTCGCCAGCACGTCCCGCTCGGACCGGAAGGCGACGTCCAGCAGGAGCATCCACTCCTCCCGCGACCTGCGGCCCGCGAGCTCCCGCATCCGGGCGAGGGACGCGGGGGAGTGGCGGAAGAGGAGCTCCTCCTTCCCCGTGAACGCGAGGACCGTCGCATCCCGGAGGACGTCGATCAGGGAGAGGAACAGGTGCCGGAGGTCCGCCCCGCGGGCGAGGAGGGCCGGGACGCGGGAAAGCGCGGGGCCCGCCCCCTCGAGAGCCGCGGCGACGAGGTCGATGGCCGCCTCCGGGCCGACCAGCCCCAGCATCCCCTCGACGAGTTCGGCGGTGACCTTCCCGCCGCCCGAGACCGCGGCCTGCTCGAGGATCGACTGCCCGTCCCGCATGGACCCGAAGGCGTACCGCCCGATGAGGGCGAGGGCGTCCTCCCCCGCCTCGATCCCCTCGTCCCGCGCCATCTCCGCGAGGCGGCCGCGCACCTCCTCCTCCGTCAGCATCCGGAAGTCGAATCGCTGGACGCGGGAGAGGATCGTGTCGGGGACGCGGTTCGGCTCGGTGGTGGCGAAGACGAAGACGACGTGCGGCGGCGGTTCCTCCAGCGTCTTCAGGAGCCCGTTGAAGGCCGCCTTCGACAGCATGTGGACCTCGTCGATGATGTAGACCTTGTACCGGAGGCGGGAGGGGGCGTACGCCGCGTTCTCGCGGAGTCGGCGGATGTCGTCGATCCCGGTGTTGGAGGCCCCGTCGATCTCCTGGACGTCGGCGCTCGCCCCGGAGCCGATCTCCTCGCACGCCGGGCACGACAGGCACGGGGTGGAGGTGGGGCCCTTCTCGCAGTTGAGCGCCCGCGCGAGGATCCGGGCGAAGGTGGTCTTGCCGACGCCGCGGCTGCCGGAAAAGAGGTAGGCGTGGTGGATCCTGCCGGAGGAGATGGCGTTGGCGAGGGCCTGCGTGACGTGCTTCTGCCCGACGATCTCCGCGAACGTCCGCGGGCGCCATTTGCGGGCGAGCGCCTCGTAGGCCATCTTCTTCCCCGTCCCCCTGCACTCGGACCCCTCGCCGGGGGTCCGCCGGCGGCCAGGGGATGCGCCGGCACACGGAGGTGTGCGGCTACCGCTGCTTCCTTCCGGACCTGACGGGGTTTGCCGCCTTCCGTTGCGGCGGGCCTGGCCGCCGGCGCACCCCCGGAGGGAGGCAGCCGATCGGTTGCTCAAAGAGGATTATGGTACGGGAAGCGGGGGCTCAATACAAGTGACGCCGGGGACACTCCTTCAACCGTACCACCCATTACCCCAAGGAATGTCCCCGGAAAGCGGCCGCTCCTCTGCGGGAATCCCTCCCCCTACTCGCCTCCCGGGAGCTTGCGGGTCCGGTACGCGTCGTAATCGGGCACCAGACGGTCGTAATCGCCGTCCATCAGGGGGGAGGAGATCATGAAGTCGGCGGTGGCGCGGTTGCAGGCGATGGGGATGTTCCAGACGACCGCCATCCGCAGGAGCGCCTTGACGTCCGGATCGTGGGGCTGCGGCTCGAGCGGATCCCAGAAAAAGATGAGGAAATCGATATCCCCGTCCGCGATCTTCGCGCCGATCTGCTGATCCCCGCCCAGCGGCCCGCTCTGGAGCCGGGTGACCGGGAAGCCCAGCTCCTTCTCCAGGATCTCCCCGGTGGTGCCCGTCGCGTAGATCCTGTGGTGGGCCAGGAGTTCCCGGTTGTACTTCGCCCACTCCACCAGGTCGGCCTTCTTGTTGTCGTGCGCGACGAGGGCGACCTTCTTGTCGTGCTCCATGGCGATTTTCTTGTGGGTCAAAATGAAACCCCCGTTCTGGAATTCAAAACCTGCATGCGCGCCACACATCTCCAAATACACCTCAAAGTTCCGATGAACCATCATAACCGGGGAAAAGGGATGGCGGAGGGGGTGGGATTCGAACCCACGTGGCGGCTCGCACCGCCAAGTCGATTTCGAGTCGACCCCGTTACGGCCACTTCGGTACCCCTCCGTCGGGCAGGGGAGGTATTATAGCAACACTGGCGGCGGACACTCTACCCTCTATCCCCGGCGGATAGTTCGAAGAGTGTCCCCCGAAATGCCGGGGGGCGGCGGGGGAATCCGGACGGAGGCGCGATGCAGGACGTCTGGAAGGACGTTTTCCTTGGCGTGAACGTCGCCGGTTACATCGCCGCCCTCTTCCTCATCCCGCGGATCATCCTCGAGCGCCGGCACCCGTCCGCCACCATGGCGTGGATGCTCGGCATCGCCCTTCTTCCCCTGGCCGGAATTCCCCTCTACTTCCTGATCGGGGTGCGCCGGATCCGCCGCCACATCCGCGCCAAGATCGCCGCCGCCACCCCGCCGCCGCTCCAGCCCGAAGGCAGCCTGCGGCCGGAGGAGCTCCCCTCCCTCCTCGCGGCCGATTGCGGGCGGGCCCTCGCGGCCGCGGGGGCGCCTCCCCCAACGTCGGGGAACCGGGTCAAGTTCGTTTCGATGGGGGACGAGGCGTACGAGGCGGTGATCTCCCTGGTTTCCTCCGCGAAAGACCACGTGCACGCCCAGTTCTTCATCCTCGACGTCGACGTCGTGGGGAAGCGGTTCATCCAGGCCCTCGCCGCGAAGGCGCGGGAAGGGGTCCGGGTGCGGCTGCTGCTGGACGCGGTCGGGTCGTGGCGGGCCCTGCGAGGGATCGTCCGGCCGCTCCGCGAGGCGGGCGGGGAGGTGGCGGCCTTCCTTCCGGCTTTCCCGCTGCACCGGCGCTGGTCCGCGCACCTGCGGAACCACCGCAAGCTCCTGATCGCGGACGGCCGGAAGGCGTTCACGGGGGGTATGAACATCGGGAAGCGGTACATGGGACCCAGGACGACGAAGGCGCAATGGCGGGACCGGGCGGTGGTGATCGAGGGGCCCGCCCTGCCGGACCTCCAGACGCTGTTCCTCGACGACTGGGCGTTCGCCACGGAGGAGGCATCCCCCGCCGGCGACCTCTTCCCCACCCTCCGGCGATTCCCCGACGGGGATCCTCCCCCCTGCATCCTGCAGGTGGCGGCCGCGGGCCCGGACCGGCAATCCCGGCCCATCTACGAGGGGGTGTTCGCGGCCTTCGCAGCGGCCCGCCGCCGGATCTGGATCGAGACGCCGTACTTCGTGCCCGACGACGGGATCGGCGCGGCGATGCGGAACGCGGCCCTGCGCGGCGTGGACGTCCGGCTGATCGTCCCGGGGACCTCCGACCTGCGGATCGTGACGCTGGCGGGCAGGTCGTATTTCGACGAGATGATGGCGTCGGGAGTGAACGTGTACCTCTACCGGCCGACGAACCTGCACGCCAAGGTCCTCGTGGTGGACGACGCGGTCGGCGTGATCGGATCCCCCAACGTGGATATGCGCAGTTTCTTCCTGAACTTCGAACTGGGGCTGTTCCTCTACGATCGGCCGCAGGTGGAAGCCCTGGCGGAGGGATTCCGGGAGGACCTTTCCCGCTCGGAAGCGGTCGACCCGGAACGGTTCTCCCGCCGCCCCCGGATGATGCGTCTCCTCGAGGACACCTGCCGGATCTTCTCCCCCCTGTTCTAGCGGGGCCTATCGGCGCTTGTGGAAGAAGGCTTTCAGGAGGGCGGAGCACTCCTCCGCGAGGATTCCGGGGATCACGGCGGCGCGGTGGTTCAGGCGGGGGTCCGAGGCGATCCGGTACAGGGTGGACACGGCGCCGCTCTTGGGATCCTCCGCCCCGTAGACGATCTCCGACACCCGGGCCGCCACGGCGGCGCCGGCGCACATGGGACAGGGCTCCAGGGTGACGACGAGGCGGCAGCCCGGGAGGCGGTAGTTCCCGGCCTTCCGGGCCGCCTGCCGCAGGGCGAGGATCTCGGCGTGCGCGGTGGGGTCCTTCGCCGCGACGGGACGGTTGTGGGCGCGCGCGAGGATCTTCCCTTCCGGGGAGACGACCACGGCGCCCACCGGGACCTCTCCCTCGGCGGCGGCTTTCCCCGCCTCCGCAAGAGCCGCCCGCATCCACTCTTCCCGAGGCGTCAGAAAGGCCAGAAGCGCGCCTCCTCCCAGTACATCTCCCGGAGCTGGTCGTACTGCCGGGCCAGGACGTCCAGGTGGTCCTGCTCCCACGCGATCAGGTCGGAGAAGACCTTCTCCGCCCCCGCGTCCCCCGCCACCTTCCTCCGCAGCGCGGCGAACTGGGCGATGGCCCGCTTCTCCAGGGTCATCCCGATGGAGAGGGCCGCCACTTCGCCTTCCACCTGCCGGCTCCCCTTCAAGAGGTCTTCCGTGAACAGGGGGCTCTTGAACTTCGAAAGCCTCTTC
>DASWBR010000149.1:0-10743 GCA_036390495.1 Candidatus Deferrimicrobiaceae bacterium
CCGCCGGTACCACCCGGTTGACCAGGCCGATCTCGTACGCCCGCTGGGCGGTGATCATGTCGCCCGTGAGCACGAGTTCCTTGGCGACGTTCCGCCCGACCAGGCGCGGGAGGCGCTGGGTTCCCCCGTACCCCGGGATGATCCCCAGGTTGACCTCCGGCTGGCCGAATTTCGCCGTGTCCGCGGCGATGAGCATGTCGCACGCCATCGCCACCTCGCACCCGCCCCCGAGGGCGAACCCGTTGATCACCCCGATGACCGGCTGGGGCATCCGCTCGATGAAGCCGAGGACCTCCTGCCCGAGGAGGGCGAAGTCCAGCGCCTCCATCGAAGTGAACTGCTGGAAGATCGGGATGTCGGCCCCGGCGATGAACGCCTTCTCCCCCGCGCCGGTCAGGAGGACGACGCCCGCGTCCCCGCGGGAGGAGACCTCCTCGAGCGCCGATTTCAGCTCCAGCACGGTTTCTCGGTTCAGCGCGTTGAGGGTCTTCGGGCGGTTGAACGTGATCGTGGCGATCCGGTCGGACACCTCGACGAGCAGGTTCTGGTATGCCATGACCCCTCCCTATGCCTTCTCGTAGGTATAGAAACCCCGGCCGGTTTTCCTGCCCAGGTACCCGGCCTCGACGTGCTTCCGGAGGAGCGGGCAAGGCCGGTACTTCGGGTCGCCGAGCCCCTGCTGCAGGACGTTCAGGATCTCGAGGCAGGTGTCCAGGCCGATCAGGTCCGCCAGCGCCAGGGGGCCCATCGGGTGGTTCGCACCCATCCGCAGGATGGCGTCGATGTCTTCCGCCTTCCCGACGCCCTCCATGAGCGCGTAGACCGCCTCGTTGATCATGGGCATCAGGATCCGGTTTGCGACGAATCCCGGGAAGTCGTTCGCGGGGACCGGCTCTTTCCCGAGCTTCCGGGAGAGCTCCATCGTGGTGTCGAAGGTCTCCTGCGACGTCTGGAGCCCCCGGATGACCTCCACCAGCTTCATCAGGGGGACCGGGTTCATGAAATGCATGCCGACGACCCTGTCGGGCCGGGACGTGACGCCGGCGATTTTCGTGATGGAGATGGAGGAGGTGTTCGTAGCGAGGATCCTTCCCGCGGGGACCGCCTCGTCGAGCTGCCGGAAGAGGGAGAGCTTGAGTTCCTCCTTCTCCGTGGCGGCCTCGACGACGAAGTCGCAGGAGGAGAAATCCGCGACGTTCGTTGTGGTGGAAAGGCCCGCGATCATCCGTTCCCTGTCCTGGCCCGTGATCTTCTCCTTCCGGACCAGGGTGTCGAGCCCCTTCCCGATCCCCGCCCGGGATTTCGAGAGCACGGCGTCGGAGACGTCCGCCAGAACCACCTGGAAACCGCTCGTCAGGGACACCTGGGCGATTCCGCTCCCCATCTGGCCAGCGCCGAGGACCCCGATCCTGGAAACCGTCATGTCACCCCTCCGATACAGAATAAATATGCATGTTTTTCAGGATATTCGGCTGCATATTTTCAACTAATTCCTAAGCTCTCTCCACGAGCATCGCAACGGCCTCGCCGCCCCCGATGCACAGGGATGCCACGCCGTATCTTTCGCCCCGGTCCGCCATCGCGTACAGCAGCGTGGTGAGGACCCTTGCCCCCGATGCGCCGATGGGGTGGCCGAGCGCCACGGCGCCGCCATTCACGTTCACCTTCTCAGGGTCCAGGGAGAGTCCCCGGATGGCCGCCAGCGCCACGCCGGAGAACGCCTCGTTGATTTCGAACAGGCCGACCTGATCCTTGGATACCCCCGTCTTCTGGAAAAGCTTCCGGATGGCGTCGACCGGCGCCACGGTGAACCAGACCGGCTCCAGCGATGCGGTGGCGTACCCCACGATCCGCGCCAGCGGCTTCACCCCCCGCTTCTTCGCTCCCTCCGCCGACATGACGACCACCGCCGCCGCGCCGTCGTTGATCGTCGAGGCGTTTCCCGCGGTGACGGTCCCGTTCTTCTCGAAGACGGCCTTGAGTTCCGGTAGCTTCGCCACGTTCCCGCGGCCCGGCTCCTCGTCCACGAGGAACGGGACGGGATCCCCCTTGCGCTGCGGGACCGGGACCGCCACGATCTCCTTCGCGAACTTCCCCCCCTGTATGGCCTTCAGCGCGCGCGTGTAGGAGGTCGCCGCGAACGCGTCCTGGTCCTCCCGGGAGATCTTGTGCTCCTTCGCCAGGAGCTCGGCGCAGGTCCCCATGTGGATGTTCTGGTACGCGTCGATCAGGCCGTCGATCATCATGTGGTCGAAGATCGTGTCGTTGCCGAGGCGGTACCCGGTGCGCGCCTTCTTGAGGAGGTACGGGGCCTGGCTCATCGACTCCATCCCCCCGGCGACGACCACCTCGAACTCTTCCGTGGCCACGGACTGCGCGGCGAGCATGACGGCCTTCAGCCCGGACCCGCACATCTTGTTGATCGTGAGCGCGCCCGCGGACACGGGGATTCCGGCGTAGATCCCCGCCTGGCGGGCGGGGGCCTGCCCGACCCCGGCGGACAGCACGTTCCCCATGATGACCTGCTCGACGTCCTCCTTGCGGATCCCCCCGCGTCTCGCGGCCTCGGCCACGGCGATCGCGCCGAGCTTCGGCGCGGTGAAGTCGGCAAGGCTTCCGCCCAGCGAACCGATGGCGGTGCGGGCAGCTCCGGTGATGACGGCTTCCTTCATGGGAGGTCTCCTTTCCCTTGTTCGTAAGGTTCCGGCGTTTCCCGCAGGACCTTCTCCCGCAGGCGGTGCTGGTACTCTCGGATCTCCTTCTTCAGGGCGACCAGCTGCGAAATCCGTTCGTCGATCTGGACGGCGCGCTCGTCGAGGAGCGCGAGGAGCTTCGGCAGGATCTCGCGGTTGTTCCGCTGTTTCCGGTAAATCTTCTCCAGCTCGACCATCTCCGCGAGGGAGAGGCCGAGCACCTTGAGGCGGTTGATGAACTTCAGGCGGCGCACGTCGCCGTCCGTGAAGACACGCTTCCCGTTCTCGATGCGGCGCACGCTGTGGAGCAACCCGATCTCCTCGTAGTAGCGGATCGTGCGCTGCGAGAGGCCCACCATCCGGCTGAGTTCGCCGATGGCGTACGTGTCGTTCCCGGGTGTGGCCTGCGGGGGGATTTCCTGGGTGTGCGTCGCCATGATTACCACCTTACGTTAACTGGCAGAATGCTACCCTCCGGCGCTCTTCGTGTCAACAGTAATTTTCCAAATACGAGCGGTTACAAGGGATTACGGTTTTCCGCCGGCCCGGTGAATACGGAGGCGGAGGGAGAGCACGAGGAGGGGATCGCCCTTCTCCTCTTCCGGGGAGACGGGTGCCTCCGGGCGGGAGAACCGCAGGACGGTCGCGAGGAGCCGGGAATGCGACTCGGGCGGGAGAAAGTTTCCGGCACGGACGAGATCCGTGGCCCCCCCTTCCGGAAGGGATCCGTCCACTCCTGCTCCCTGGTCCTCGAGGAGGCGCAGCAATTCCTCCCGTTCCCGGAACGCCCGGATGGATTTCCACAGGGAACCCTCGGTTGGCGGGCGCCCGGAAAGGGATCCTGCCCACGCCGCCAGGGACTCCAGCAGATCCAGCGCGGAGGCCGGATCGGGGAACGGCACGGCCGGGAATCCGAAGCGGGGCTTCTCTCCGGCGATGTCGGTCGATGGAGTCCGGTTCGGGTCCGAGATCCAGGCGTCCATTCGGGACCGGACGGCGCGGGAGATTTGTTCGCCGGCCAACTGTACGGGAAGAACCCCGGCGGCGTGGAGAATCTCGGGTACCGGCATCGGGGAGAGGCACCCCGCCGCCTTTCCGCCGGTGACCGCCCGCCAAAGCCCGACGGCATGCGCCGGGTCGGCGACGACCCGCGACGCGAACCGGACCGCTTCCCCGGCGCCGGGCCCGAGCAACGCGGATCACTTTCCCGCGTGGATCACCGCCAGGATCAGCGCTTCCCGGGAGTCCGCGGAGTGGACGTGGTGGGGGATGGTGGAGTCGTAGTAGATGCTGTCCCCTTCCTCGAGGGTGTCCGAGAGGTTCCCCAGGCACACCTCGACCCTCCCGGAGAGCACGTAGAGGAACTCCTCCCCCTCGTGGGTGCTCCTCGCCCCGGAAGGTTCGGACAGGGGCTGAAGCCGGACGAGGAACGGCTCCATCCTCCGGCCCGCTTTCCCGGAACCGAGGGACTCGTAGGCATAGGAGGATCTCCCCCCCTCTTTCAGCCCCACGCGCGATACGGCGGCGCGCTCCTCTTTCCGGACGATGGAGAACTCCCGCTCCGCCTTCCCGCCGAGGAAGGCGGACACCGTGGTGTCGAATGCGTTGGCGATCTTGACCAGGGTTCCCAGCGAAGGCGACACCATGCGGTTTTCGACCTGGGCCAGGAGGGCGGCGGAGAAGCCGGTCCTCTCGGCGAACTGCTGGATGGTCAGCCCGGCAGCCTCGCGGAACTTCCGGACGTTCTCCCCGACCGGGACTTCGCCTTCCCCGCCGACCGCCTCGCGGTCCCCGGACTCCTTCGCCACCTTCGACAGGACGTCGTCGAGCGTCTCGTCACGCGTGTATTCCGGCAAGGGCGGCTCCTTCCTTCAGGGCGTTGACGTTGAGCGGGATGAACTTCTCGTACTTCTTCGAGATGACCTTCGGGAGGCAGTCGTTCAGCGTGGAGAGCCGGACCACCGCAGTGCGGGCGACGTACGCGCCGAGGGCGACCATCGAGGCCATCTGCCGGCTCCCGATGACGTTCCGGGCGATCTCGTCCGCCGGGACGGAAAGGAGCCGCACGTCGGTCCGGTTCACCTGTGCGGCGTCCACCAGCGAGCTGTTGATGATCAGGTCCCCTCCCGGCGCCATCAGCGGGAGGAACCTCTCCAGGGACGGGCCGTTCATGATGAGGAGGGACTTCGGGTGGCCGACCACCGGCGACCCGATCTCCTCGTCGGAAATGACGACGGTGCAGTTCGCCGTGCCCCCCCGCATCTCGACGCCGTACGCCGGGAAGTAGGTTACGTTCTTACCCTCCTCCATCGCGGCCAGGGCCAGGAGGTTGCCGATCATCAGGATCCCCTGCCCGCCGAAGCCGGCCATGATGATGTCGCTCGTCATGCGAAGTCCGCCTGCTTCCGCTCCTTGAAGACGCCCAGCGGGAAGTACGCCGACATCTCCCCGAGGACCCGTTTCTGGGCGTCCAGCGGAGTCATTCCCCAGTTCGTGGGACAGGTGGAGAGGAACTCGACGACGGAGAACCCCATCCCGTGGAGCTGCATCTCGAACGCCTTCCGCACCGCCTCCTTCGCCTTCCGGATCTGGGCCGGCGTGGACACGGCAACCCGTGCGGAGTACGCCGTCCCCTCGAGCCCCGCCAGCAGTTCCGCCATACGGATCGGGTAGCCGTCGGCCCGGAAATCCCGCCCGTACGGCGAGGTGGAGGTCTTCTGCCCGAGCATCGTGGTGGGGGCCATCTGCCCCCCCGTCATCCCGTAGGTGGTGTTGTTCACGAAGATCACCGTGAGATTCTCCCCCCGGTTCGCCGCGTGGATGACCTCCGAGGTCCCGATCGCCGCGAGATCGCCGTCCCCCTGGTATGTGAAGACGAACTTGTCCGGTTGGGCCCGCTTGACCCCCGTGGCCACGGCGGGTGCCCGCCCGTGGGGGGCCTCGACCACGTCCACGTCGATGTAGTCGTACAGGAAGACCGAACAGCCCACGCACGCCACGCCGATCGCGTTCTCCCGTACCTCGTACCGGTCGATGCACTCCGCGACGATCCGGTGGATCGTCCCGTGGTGGCATCCGGGGCAGAAGTGGGTCTTCACGTCCACCAGGCTGCGGGGCCGCTCGAAGACCACCCGGGTGAACTGCGTTTTCGTTTCCGTCGTCATGCCGACCTCCCCGCGAGCGCCCGGATCCGGACGAGGATCTCCTCCGGTGTCGGCATGGCGCACGGTTTCCCATAGAACTCGATTTTCTCGTGGAAGGGAGTGCAGATCTTCACGTCTTCCACCATCTGCCCCGTGTTCATCTCGACCACCAGAATCTTTTCGGAGGAGCGTGCGACCTCCTGCACCTCCCGCTCCGGAAACGGAAACAGGGTGACGGGACGGAGCAGGCCGGCGGCGATCCCTTCCTTCCGGGCCCACTGGATCGCCGTTTTGCACACCCGGGCCGCCGTCCCGAAGGCGATGACCGCGACCTTCGCTCCGTCGAGGAGAAACGGCTCGGACCGCGATTCCTCCGCGCGGATGCGGTCGTACTTCGCGTGGAGATTCCAGTTGTGCACCTCGATCGCGTTGTCCTTCAGGTACAGCGATTTCAGGTTCTGCCGCTCCCGGCCCTTGCACCCGGTCAGCGCCCACGGCTTCTCCTGGGAGACGGAGGAAACGTACGGGGTGGGGACGAACGGTTCCTTCATCTGGCCGATGATGGCGTCCCCCAGCAGGAACACGGGGGTCCGGTATTTGTCCGCGAGGTCGAAGGCCAGCATGGTGAGGGAGTACATCTCCTGGACCGAGTGGGGCGCCAGCACGATCAGGCGGTAGCCGCCGTGCCCTCCGCCCTTGACCGCCTGGAAGTAATCCCCCTGGGAGGGGGCGATCCCGCCGAGCCCCGGCCCCGAGCGGGAGATGTTGACGATCACGGCCGGCAGCTCCGAGCCGGCCATGTAGGACAGCCCTTCCTGCATCAGGGAGATTCCCGGCCCCGAGGAGGAGGTCATCACCCGCTTGCCGGACGCGGCGGTGCCGAGGAGGAAGTTGATCGTTGCGACCTCGCTCTCCGCCTGCAGGAAGACGCCGCCGATGGCGGGAAGCTGCGCCGACAGGTACTCGGGGATGTCGTTCTGCGGCGTGATGGGGTACCCGTAATAGTGACGGCACCCCGCCGCGATCGCCCCCAGGCAGATCGCCTCGTTCCCCTTCGTGAGGAGCCGTCTCGCCGCTTCCGTCGCGGTCGCGCTCATCGCCAGACCCGTATGCAGACGTCGGGGCACGTCTCGCCGCATATCGCGCACCCCGTGCAGTCGTCGGGGCGGGCGAACACGGCCGCCGCGTACCCCTGCCGGTTGAACCTCTCGCCGGATTCGATGCACGACTTCGGACAGGCGGAGATGCACAGCCCGCATGCCTTGCACCGCTCGAAGTCGATCTCGATCCGTCCCGTCGCCACGACGGCTCCCCCCCTGGCCATCCCTTGCGTCCCTACTCGTACTTCGGCTTGAATTCGAAGTAGTGCGTCGTGTCGATCGTCCGGATGGTGCGGGAGCGGGATCGCATGACGACGGACTGGGTGTGCGCCCCGCCGCTGAAGAAGCGGACCCCGTTCAGGAACTCCCCGAAGGTGACGCCGGTGGCGGCGAACATCACCTCGCTGCGTGCCAGTTCCTCGATGCCGTACACGCGGTTCAGGTCCGTGATCCCCATCGCCCTGGCCCGCTCGATCTCCTCCTTGTTCCGGAACTTCAGCACTCCCTGGAAGTCGCCCCCCATGCACTTGAGCGCGGCGGCCGCGAGGACCCCCTCCGGCGCCCCTCCGGTCCCCAGGAGGATGTCCACGCCGGTCCCATCCTTCGCCGTGGCAATGGCCCCGGCGACGTCGCCGTCCCCGATCAGCTTGATCCGGGCGCCCGCTTCCCGGCACTCCCGGATCAGTTCCTGGTGGCGGGGACGGTCGAGGATGACCACGCAGAGGTCCTCCACGTACGACTTCTGCGCCTTCGCGACCCGGCGGAGGTTCTCCGTGGGGGAGGCCATGATGTCGATCGCCCCCCGCGCCCGCGGACCGACCGCGATCTTCTGCATGTACGTGTCCGGCGCGTGGAGGAAACCGCCCTCCTCCGCGATGGCGATCACCGCGAGGGCGTTGTTCCCGCCGGAGGCCACGATGCTCGTGCCCTCGAGGGGGTCCACGGCGATGTCCACCCGCGGGGATTCGGCCGCCCCGACCTCCTCCCCGATGTAGAGCATCGGCGCCTCGTCCCGCTCCCCTTCGCCGATGACGACGCGCCCCTTGAACTGGACGTAGTTCAGCGCCTTCCGCATCGCCGTGACCGCCGCCTGGTCCGCCGCGACGTTGTCCCCGCGGCCCATCAGCCTGGCCGCCGCCAGCGCGGCAGCCTCCGTCACCCGGACGACCTCCATGGCCAGATTCCGTTCCACCTTTGGCTCCCCCTTTTTCTCCGTCTTCTCTACATAGAACCCGAAAACACCCGGAACGCCGCGGGCGGCCGGACCGGCCTGCCGTCCAGCCGGGTGAAGGCATGCACGGTGTGCCCTGTCACCAGGAGGGCCCCGTCCTCCCGCTCGATCCGGTACCCGAAGGTCAGCCGGACCCCCTCGACCCCCCGGATCTCCGCGTGGATGCGAAGCACGTCGTCGTACCGGGCCGGGGCGTGGTATTGCGCCCCGGCCTCGATCACGGGGAGCAGCACGCCGTCCCGGTCCATCACGTCGCGGTACGAGAAACCTTTCCGGCGCATCAGCTCCGCACGGCCTACCTCGAACCAGCGCAGGTAGTTGCCGTAATAGGCGATCCCGGCGGCGTCGGTGTCGCCGTAGATCACCCGTACGTCGGCCACGTGCTCCATCCGGTCCCTCAGGAGAGGAGGTGGCCGATCAACTGCGTCCCCGCCGGCACGTACTGCCCCGAAGCCCGGGCGTCCTCCTCGGTGTACCGCTTCCCCGGGTGCGCGGCGAGGCCTGCGGGGGCCGGGTAGAAGACGAAGGGGACCGGCTCCTGGGCGTGGGTCCGGATGGCGACCGGCGTCGGGTGGTCCGGAAGGAGGAGGATCTTCAGGTCCCCCCTCTCCCGCGCCCTGCCGAGGATCATCCCGAGCATTTCCCGGTCGATCCGCTCGATCGCCTGGATCTTCTCCTGCACGTTCCCGTTGTGCCCCGCCTCGTCGGGAGCCTCCACGTGGATGAGGACGAAATCCTTCGTTTCCAGCTCGCGCAGCGCCGCTTCCGCCTTCCCGCGGTAATTCGTGTCGATGTACCCCGTGGCGCCGGGGACGTTGATCACGGAGAGGCCGGCGTAGATCCCGATTCCCTTGATGAGATCCACGGCGGCGACCACCGACCCCGAAAGGCCGAAACGCTCCTGGAAGGTAGGGATCCGCGGCGCTTTCCCCTGGCCCCACAGCCACACGGAGTTCCCGGGCCGCTTCCCTTCCGCCATGCGCCGGCGGTTCACGGGGTGATCCGCGAAGACCTCCCGGGAGATCTCCATGATGGTCAGGAGAAGTTCCGCCCCGTCCCCCTTCGGGAGATATTCCGTGATTTTCTTCCCGTGGATGTCGTGGGGGGGCGTGGTGAGGACGCGGTCGTTTCCTCCCGGCCACACCATGAGGTGCCGGTAGGAAACCCCCGTGTGGAAACGGACCCCCTTGTCCCCCACCCTCTCCTGGAGGGCGTCCAGCAGCTGTGCCGCCACGGCGGTGGCGATGTGACCCGCGGAGAAATCCTCCATCTCCGAGTCGGCCCCGTCGTTTTTCAGCGCGACCAGGTTGCACCGGACCGCCACGTCGTCCGGACCGAGGGAGATGCCGATGGAGGCGGCCTCCAGCGGGGACCTGCCCGTGTAGACCGCGGCGGGGTCGTACCCGAGGATGCTCAGGTTGGAGACGTCGCTCCCGGGGTACATCTCCTTCGGCACGATCTGGACCATCCCGATCGCCCCGTGCGACGCCATGAAGTCCATGTTCGGCTTTTCCGCCGCTTCCAGGGGGGTCCTGTTCCCGATCGACGGGACCGGCCAGTCGGACATCCCGTCGCCGATCAGGATGAGGTACTTGGTGCTCATCGGTGTCTCCTTCCTCTGCAACCCGCCGGGGTACCTCTTACAGGTTGTTTTCGATCCGGATCATCCGGGTCCGGTCGAGGACGTCGGGAAGCTGGTCGACCCCGGCGAGCGCGGCCCGCATGTCGCTCTCCCGGGCCCGGTGGGTGACGATGAAGATGGGAACGGCGCTCTCCCCCCGGCCCTTCTGGAGGACGGAGGATATGCTGATCTGGTGCTGGCCGAGGACCCCCGCGATCCGGGAGAGGACCCCCGGCTTGTCCATCACGCGGATCCGGAGGTAATACTCGCTGGAAACCTGGTCAAACGGCGCCACCTCGATCCGCGCCGCCGGGTCCGCGAGGAAGAAGCCGCTCGGGGGGATACGGCCGGAGGAACCCCGGCGGAGGTTCCGGGCGATCTCGATCACGTCGCTCACCACCGCGGAGGCGGTGGGGAGCATCCCGGCCCCCTGCCCGTACGACAGGGAGGAGCCGACGAAGTCCCCCTTCACGTAGATGGCGTTGTTCGCCCCGTCGACCGTGGCGAGGAGATACTGGGAGGGGATCATCGTGGGGTGTACCCGCGCCTCGATTCCCGTACCGTTCTCCTTTGCGATCGCGAGCAGCTTGATCGTGTACCCGAACTCCTTCGCGAAGGCGATGTCCTCCGGGGCGACATCCCGGATCCCCTCGACGTAGATTTCATTGAGGGGAACGTGGCCCCCCGTGGCGAGCCACACGAGGATTGCGAGCTTGTGGGCGGTGTCGATCCCGTCGACGTCGAACGACGGATCCGCCTCGGCCAGGCCCGTCGCCTGGGCCTCCGCCAGGACATCCGCGAAGGGCCGCCCCTCCCGGGTCATCCGGGAGAGGATGTAGTTGCACGTCCCGTTGATGATGCCGTAGATGCTGCGGATCCGGTTCGCGGCGAGCCCCTCCCGGAGCGTGCGGATGATCGGGATCCCGCCCCCGACGCTCGCCTCGAAGCCGATGTC
>DASWBR010000150.1:0-3004 GCA_036390495.1 Candidatus Deferrimicrobiaceae bacterium
GGGATCCGGCCGACGCGGTCGCGATCGTCGCGATCGTCGTCCTGAACGCCCTGTTGGGATTCACGCAGGAGTACCGCGCGGAGAGGGCGGTGGCGGCCCTCCGTCGCCTCGCCGCCCCGGAGGTGCGGGTGCGCCGGGACGGGCGGGTCCTTGTGGTCCCCGCGGCGGATCTCGTCCCCGGCGACATCGTGCTGCTGGATGCGGGGTGCCGCGTCCCAGCGGACGCCCGGCTGATCGAGGGGCACTCCCTTCGGGCCGACGAATCGCCCCTGACCGGGGAATCCGCGCCGGTGGAAAAATCGCCGGAACCCCTGCGCGACCCGGAACTCCCCCTCGCCGACCGGCGGAACTGCCTGCACCTCGGAACCACGGTGGTGCACGGCCGCGGGACGGCGGTGGTGACCGCCACGGGATCCGGGACCGAGCTCGGAAGAATCGCCCGGATACTCTCGGAGGTGCGTCGGGAGCCGACCCCGCTCCAGCGGAGAATGGCCCGCCTGGGAAGGAGCCTGGCGCTCCTCGCCCTCGCCATCGTCGCGATCCTCTTCGGGTTGGGACTCCTGCGCGGGGAGGAGCCGGGGCTGCTCTTCCTCACCGCGGTGAGCCTCGCCGTGGCGGCCGTCCCGGAAGGGTTGCCGGCCGTGGTGACCGTGACCCTCGCGCTCGGGTCGCAGCGGATGCTCGCCCGCCGCGCGCTCATCCGCAAACTCCCGGCCGTCGAAACGCTGGGCTCGGTCACGGTGATCTGCTCCGACAAGACCGGGACTCTCACGCGGAACCGGATGGCCGTGTCGGAGATCTCCTCCTCCGGAATTCGCGCCTCCGTGGATGCGGGCGGGCCTCCCCCGACCCTTCCTGCCTCCCAACGGTTCCTCGCCGCGGCGGCGGCGCTGTGCAACGACACGGTGGTAGCAACGGCGGCCGGCACGCCCCCGCTGGGCGACCCCACCGAGGTGGCACTCGCGGAACTGTCCGGGCGCATCGGGCTGCCGAAGGGGGAGCTGGAGGACCGGTTCCCGCGCCGCGCCGAACTCCCCTTCACCTCCGAACGGAAACGGATGACGACGGTCCACGATGCGATCCGGAAGGCGGGACCTCCCGGCGCAAGCGATCCGGCAGGTGAGTCGGTGCTCCCCTTCCTCGGCGGGGCTCCCGCCTTCGTCGTGACAAAAGGCGCGGCGGACGGACTGCTGCCCCTGTGTGAAGCGGAATGGACGGGGGGCGGACCGCGCCCCTTCTCCCCCGTCGGGCGGGAGCGGATCCTCGCGGAGGTCCAGGAGATGGCGGACCGCGGACTCCGGGTGCTCGGCGTCGCGTTCCGGGAGTTGCCGGAAGGCCCATCCGGACCGTGGCGGGAGGAGCAGGAGGCCGGCCTCGTGTTCCTCGGCCTGGTCGGGATGGTCGACCCGCCCCGGCCGGAGGCGCCGGCAGCGGTCGCCACGTGCCGCGCCGCGGGGATCCGCCCGGTGATGATCACGGGGGACCACCCGCGGACCGCCCTCGCGGTGGCGCGCTCGCTCGGGATCGGCCGGGACGCCTCGGCCGTCACCGGCGCGGAGCTCTCCCGCATGTCCCCGGGGGAGCTCGCCGGAGTAACCCGCCGGACCGACGTCTACGCGCGCGTGTCCCCCGAGCACAAGCTGGCCATCGTGTCCGCCCTGCAGGCCGACGGCCACGTGGTGGCGATGACAGGGGACGGAGTCAACGACGCCCCCGCGCTGCGGAAGGCGGACATCGGCGTGGCGATGGGGGAGTGCGGCACCGACGTGGCGCGGGAAGCGTCCGACATGGTCCTGACGGACGACAACTTCGCCACCATCGTCGCCGCCGTCGAGGAGGGGCGGGTCATCTACGACAACGTCCGGAAGTTCGTCCTCTTCATCCTGGCGAGCAACGTGGGGGAGATCCTGGTGATGTTCCTCGGTCCCCTGCTCGGCATGCCGCTGCCGCTGCTCCCGCTGCAGATCCTCTGGGTCAACCTGCTGACCGACGGTCTCCCGGCGGTCGCGCTGGGTGTGGAGCCCGCGGAAGAGGACGTGATGCGCCGCCCTCCCCGCCCGCCGGGAGAGGAGGTGCTGGGCCGCGGCACGTGGGGATACATTTTCGCGGTCGGGGCGCTCCTCGGGGTCCTGTGCACCGCCGTCGCCTTCCCCCTGTACCGCGCGGGCGACCCGGGGTGGCGGACCGCCCTGTTCACCACCCTCACGTTCGCGCAGATGGCCCACGTGCTGGCGATCCGCTCGGTGAGGGATCCGCTGTACCGCCGCGGACTCCTCTCGAATCGCCCGTTGATGCTCTCGGTCGTCGCCACGGTGCTCCTGCAGCTCGCGGTGGTGTACGCCCCGCCGCTCCAGCCGGTCTTCCGCACGGTCGCGCTGCCGGGGCGCACCCTCGGCCTGTGCGCCGCCGCGAGCGCCGTCGTCCTCCTCGCCATCGAAGCGGGAAAATTCGCGAGAGGGCTTGCCCGGAAAAGTTCACGCGCATAGAATAGGAAACTCGTCCGCGATATCCCGAGCGGCAATACCCGTTGAGGGAAAGGTGTTCCCCGATGAAGATCGACCCGCACGTGTTCCGGGCAAAGTTCCCCCACCGCTGCGCACTCGACCGGTGCAAGAGCCGCTGCTGCACGGGCGGCGTCTGGGCCGACGTCGAGGAGCGGGACGTGATCCTGCGGAACGCGGACCTCTTCGTGGAGTACCTCCGGCCGGAAGCGAAGGACCCTTCCACCTGGTTCGGCGAGACGGAAAAGGATCCCGACTGCCCGAGCGGCGTCGCGGTCGAGACCATGGTGGCGGGAGACTACTGCGTATTCTTCCACCCCGCCCACGGATGCTCCCTCCAGAAGGCGGCCATCGACCACGGACGGCACGAGTGGGAGTTCAAGCCGCGCTTCTGCGTCATGTTCCCGCTGGTGGTATCGGACGGGACGCTGACGGTGGACGAGGAAATGGAGGAGGTGTGGTGCCTGTCGCACGAGAACCGCACGCACCCGATCCTCGCGGCG
>DASWBR010000151.1:0-3293 GCA_036390495.1 Candidatus Deferrimicrobiaceae bacterium
CGCGTACCGCTTCGTGTCGCTCCTCTTCGCCGACGCGTAGTCCGTCACCGGCCCTTCCTGGAAGAAGGTGGTCCACATGGAGCCGACCCGGTTCGTGTAGGTGGGAATGCCGGACGCGGCGAACGCCTTCGCCATCCCTTCCGCGAGGTAATCCGCCTTTGCGTTCAGCTCCCGGTAAGCGCCCTTGCGGGAGAGCTCCGTGAGCGCCGCAATCCCGGCGGCGACCGCCAGCGGGTTCCCCGACAGCGTCCCCGCCTGGTAGACCGGCCCGACCGGGGAGAGCAGTTCCATGATCTCCCTCCGCCCGCCGAACGCCCCGACCGGCAGCCCGCCGCCGATGATTTTTCCCAGCACCGTGAGGTCCGGGACGACGCCGAACAGCTCCTGCGCACCGCCGAACGCGACGCGGAATCCCGAGATCACCTCGTCGAAGACGAGCAGCGCGCCGTGGCGCTTCGTCAGTTTCCGCAGCTCCTCGAGGAAGCCGGGCGCCGGCGGGACGACCCCCATGTTCCCCGGGATCGGCTCCACGAGCACCGCGGCGACCTGTCCCCGGTTCTTCTCGAGGATTCTCTTCACGGAGGCGATGTCGTTGAACCGCGCGGTCAGGGTGTGCTTCGCAACGTCCGCCGGGACGCCTGGGGAGTCGGGCTGTCCGAAGGTGAGGACGCCGGAGCCGGCCGAGACGAGCATCGCGTCGGCGTGCCCGTGGTACCCCCCCTCGAACTTGAGGATCTTGTCCCTCCCCGTGTATCCCCGCGCCAGCCGCACCGCGCTCATCGCCGCCTCGGTCCCGGAGGAGACCAGCCGGACCCTCTCGATGGACGGGAACGCCCTGCGGATCAGGTGCGAAAGCCCCACCTCGCCGGGCGTGGGGGCGCCGTAGCTGGTGCCCCGGCCCGCGGCCGCCCGGATCGCGGCAACCACCTTCGGGTGGGCGTGCCCCAGGATCATGGGACCCCAGGAGCCGACATAGTCGATGAAGACGTTCCCGTCCACGTCGCGGACGGTCGCGCCCTTCGCCCGCTCGATGAACAGCGGGGTCCCGCCGACGGAACGGAAGGCGCGGACGGGGGAGTTCACCCCGCCGGGGATCAGCGTTTTCGCAACCGTGAACAGCCGGCCAGAGGTCTTCGTCTTCAGGGGGGCCACGGGCGGTTCATGCCTCCTTGCAGGGAGTTGATCGGGAAAGAGCAGAAATTCTATCCGCACCCCCCGGCCATGTCAAGGAAAAGCGTGCGAAATCCGGGAGTTTTCCGGAAACCGCAAAACGGTATTATGGAACGGCTTGACAGGGTGGGGGCCGAGGCGGTACAAGAGTATCTTCCTCCTGATCTTCCTGTTTTATTCGGGGCCTTTCCGGTCCCGCGAGAAAAGGGGTACTGCCGTGAGCACCCTGGACAAGGTAACCATCGAGACGCGGTTCGGACCCCTGTGGTCCGGCGGGCAGGAAGTCTCCCTCGGCGGTCGCACCCGCACGATTTCCGAAGTAAAACGGTCTTTCGACCTCGTGGCCGACGACGTGGTGGCCATCGACCTGGTCGGGTTGCCGGGCGAAAAGTGCGCTTTCCGCTATTACGACGGCGAGGACCGGCGGGTCGTCGTCTTCGTGTTCGACGCGGAGGGGGAGATCCTCGAGGAGCACCGGGCCCACATCGGCGACTGGCTCGGGGACCTGTACCACGACAGTGGCGCCCTGGCGTACGACGCGGAAGCGATGATCCACATTCTGCAGAAGAAGCTGGCGTCGGAGGCTTCTTGACCCTTTCATGCAAGAAGACGTCGGTCCGCGAGTCCGCGGCCCAGTGGAACCTCGACGCCCTGGTGGAGACGCCGGGCGGAAACCTGCTCCCGTGCTTCGTCTCCGTCATCTCCACGTACTGCACCGTCCAGTCCTCGAACACGAAGGATGGGGAAGCGCTCCTCGAAACCGTCTCCGGCGCGCTGGGGGGGCCGCCGTCGTCGCCCCCGCAGGCGGTCAAGGGCGGTTCGTGCGGCGGGGAGGAGGAGGAGAGCGAATTCCCCTTCACCGGCTCGATGGTATCGGCCACGTGGGAGTTCCCGAGGGAGCGCAAAGGCGAGGTGCTCGCGGCGTTTTGTGGCCTGTTCGGCCTCGCGGGAGGGCCGTCCGGTTGAAGTCGTACGTCGAACTGGTGCGCCGGCGTCTCGAGGACCGGGCGTCCAACATCCTGGGGAACATGGACCGGTACATGGAGCCGCAGCTCCGGTTCACGATGCGCATCTTCGGCGACTGCCTTGATGAGGAATCCCGCGGGAAGATGTTCGCGGGGTACAGCGAGCACATGTCGGAGCAGGAGTTGCGGGAGGTCGCGCGGAACTTCGTCCCCGCCTACACGGAGTACGCTGTCGCCGAGCTCGAGGAGAAGAAGCGGGACGGCGAGCGGCACGAACCGCCGTACCTCACCCAGGAGGAGTACCAGGAGATGGCGATCCGGGAGAAGTGGCCCCGGATCGCTTCGCACCTTGCCGATGTGACCCCCCTCCAGCTGCGCCGGGAGATTGCCCGCGCGGCGATGCTCTTCCGCCCGTACATGCTCTCCGACCCCGGGTTCAACGAGGGGGTCCTCGAATTCTCCCTGTACCATGATCTCCTTCGCCGCCTGCGGTCCGTTTCCGAGGCGCGGCTCCGGGACGCGGCGAGGGAGATCGCCCCCCGGATCGAGAAAGCCGTTGCGGCGAAGTCGACGGAGGAGGTGGAGACGCTGCTCCGCGAGGTGCGGACGCTCGCAGGCGCCGTGGCCGGGCTCCCCGCCGACCCGGAAGACCTTCTGGGCCCCCCGATGGAGAAATACCCGCGGGAGATCCCGCAGGAGTACCGCCTCCGGGAGCTCCGGAACACCCTCGGGGCCATGAAGCTGAAGGACCTGCGCCTCTCCGCGCTGGTTCACCTGGACCTGCTGACTGCCGAGGAGACCCGGCGGATCGTGGCCCCCTTCTTCTCGAAATACCCTTCCTTCTATGAAATGCCTTCGAAGGGGCTGCGCGAGCTGATCGTCGCGGTCGCGGAAGGGGTGGACGACCGGGCGATCACGTATTTCATCGAGCGGTACGGCTCCGGCCGGATGGCGATGACGAAGGCGGTGGACTACATCGTGTGGAAGCTGATGCCCGAGGAGGAGCGGGTCGACCTGCTCCGGCGGGACAACGGGGAGATGGACGCGGCGATGATGGCGCGCCACCTCGCCCGGTTCCTCCACGCGGAGGGGGAGCAGATCCTCTCCGACGCGGGACGGCAGATCGCCCTGCTGACCGATCCGCAGTACATGGCCGAC
>DASWBR010000152.1:0-8261 GCA_036390495.1 Candidatus Deferrimicrobiaceae bacterium
CCTCGGGCCGTTCGCGGCGGAAGCCGCCCGGGAGGGATACGCGGGGAAGGGGGGAAGCGGCAAGCCGATCCCCTATCACGGCTATTACTTCCGGATCCTCGCGGCGCAGGGGAAGAACGCCCCCGGCGGACGGTACAGCTACGTCGTCCGGGGGAAGATGCTCCTCGGCTTCGCGATGGTCGCCTACCCGGCGAGTTACGGCGCCTCCGGCATCATGACGTTCGTCGTGAACCAGGAGGGCGTCGTGTACCAGAAGGACCTCGGCCGGAACACCGCGAAGGCGGCGGCGGCGATGAAGGAGTTCGACCCCGACAAGTCCTGGAAGAAGGTCGAGGAGCCGGCGGCGAAGTAACCCGCGGGTACGGGACCGTGGCCTTCGGCGCGGGGGAAGGCCGCTACAGCTGCGACTCGATCGGCAGGAGGCCGAGGAACCCGATTCCGAGGCGCTGCCAGAACCCGGTGTACGGGTCCACGTCGAAGGTCCGCGGCTCGCCGTCGATCGTGCCGTGCCACAGCAGGGTCTCCGACCCGTCAGCCCCCACTTCCAGCTCCAGCCGGAACGCCAATTTTCCGATGTTTTCGTCGAACCAGTTTCCCATCCCCTGGCCGATCTCCGGTGACGCCAGGACAACGCCGATCTCGGTGTTGTGGATCACGGCCCGGGGGTCGAGGTTCATGGAGCCGATGAAGACCTGCCTGCGGTCGTACACGAACGATTTGGCGTGCAGGCTGGCCTTGGACGATCCCCCCGTCCCCTTTTTCTCCTCCCGCTGTTCCCGGGTCAGCTTCCGGTTCATTTCGTACAGCTCGACACCGCCCCGCAGGAGCGCCTTGCGGTATTTCGCATACCCTGCATGGACGACGCTCACGTCGTTGGAGGCCAGCGAGTTGGTCAGGATCCGCACCCGCACGCCCCGGGCGACGAGGCCGGTCAGGAACCCCGTTCCCGCATCCCCGGGGACGAAATAGGGGGAAAACACGATCAGCTCTTCCCGGACCCCGTCCACGTACGGCTTCAGCTGCGGGGCCAGCTGGTACTCCGTCGCGCCGGCCTCGTGGAGCATCTTCTCCGGGAGGTCATACACGACGTCGGCCTTTCCCCAGGAGTATCGCGCCTCGCCTTTCCGGAGCCGGTTCGCCAGGGGAGAGTTCCGCAGGGACCGCAGGTACGGGGAATCCGCCTGCGCGGCGACGAACTCATCCAGCCGTTGCCGTCTTCGCGATATGTCCTCCGGGGCCGGGGGGTCGGCGACCAGGGCGGAGACGGGGTACGCCAGTTCGCTGTTCCAGTACCGGTCGAAGGCGGTCGAAACGTCCCGGGCGACCGGCCCGACGGCAAGGACGTCCAGGTCCGCAAATGCAAGATCCGGGTCTGCATCGAAATATTCGTTCCCGATGTTGCGGCCCCCCAGGATGGTCGCCTGGCTGTCGACCGTGAACGACTTGTTGTGCATCCGGCGGGTCACCGACCCGTACCGGGTCAGGAATTGCGATGCCCTGCCCGCCTTGCGGCTGAACGGGTTGAAGATCCGGACCTCCACGTTGGGGTGGCTGTCCAGGGCGGCGGCGCTGGAATCCTTTCCTGCGAGATCCATGTCGTCGACCAGCAGGCGGACCCGGACTCCCCGGTCCGCCGCCTGGAGGAGCTCCCAGGTCAACAGGCGGCCGACGAGATCGTCGTGGTAGAGGTAATACTGCACGTCGATGCTGCGCTCGGCGAAACGCGCCAGTACGGCGCGGGCGACGAACGCGTCCAGCCCGTTCCCCAGCAACAGGAAGCCGGACTCTCCCGGGTGCGCCGACCCTTCCCGCGATATTTCCCTGCCCAGGAAGGTGTCCCCCGTGTCGGGGTAGGCGAACGTCTCCTTGCGCCCCACGTTCTCCGGAAGGGTGGCGCAGGAGGCGGCGAGCGACAGCGCCGCGAGGATCGCGAGGAGCGAAGGGAACGGCCGTTTTTTCATCCCGCACCCCTTGGGGTTGCCGATGGGGAAATCCTCCCCGATACGATATTGTACAGTCCGACCCCGGTTCAAGGAGGTTGACCCGCGCGGCGGTATAATTTCCCCAATGGACGGTTTCACGCATCGGGAGGTACCGCAATTCGGCCGCCGGATTTTCCGGCTGGGGCTCTCCGGCTCGTTCGGCCTCGACGAGGCGGGTTGCCGCGAGGCGCTGGAACGCGTCCAGTACGTTTTCTGGAGCCCCCGGATGAAGGCGTTGACACCCGCCCTCCGGGACGCGCTCGCGGGGGACCGGGGCCGGTACGTGGTCTCGGCGGGGCCTCTCCTGGGGTACTTCCCGGGCGCCGTCCGCCGTGCCGCAGAAGGGGCGCTCCGGACGCTGGGCATCGATCAGCTGGACGTCTTCCAGCTGTACTGGCTCGGGAAAATGTCTGCCTTCACCGGCGCGGTGCGGGAGGAGATGCTCCGGTTGCGGGAGGAGGGGAAGGCCCGTTTGCTGGGGGTCTCGATCCACGATCGGCCGCGGGCGGGAAAGCTGGCGGACGATTCGGTCCTCGACCTCCTCATGATCCGTTACAATGCCGCACATCCCGGCGCGGAGCAGGACATTTTTCCCCGCCTGGCCCGTCGCCGCCCCGTCGTGGTCGCCTACACCGCGACGGCGTGGCGCAAACTGCTCCGGCCCCCCCGGGGGTGGAAGGGGAAGGTTCCATCCGCGGGCGACTGCTACCGGTTCTGCCTTTCGAGTCCGGACGTGGACGTGGTCCTCACCGGGCCGCGTAGCCGGGCCGAGCTGCGGGAAAATCTGGCGGCCATGGAAAAAGGTCCCCTGTCCCCGGAGGAGATGGGGGATATCCGCGCGTTCGGGCGCGCCGTGCACGGGTAACCGGGATCCGGCGTGGCTTCCCCCCCGGTTTTCCTGCTACGATGTCGCATGGACATGTCGGAGAGGGCAAATATCACGGAAAGGGAGGCGCAGCGATGGAGAGCATCTACAAGATCATCGAGGTCGTGGGCACGAGCAGGAATTCCTGGGAAGAAGCCGCAAAGAACGCGGTGGAAACCGCCGGGAAGTCCCTCGAGGACCTGAGGGTCGCGGAAGTCGTCAAGCTGGACATGGTCATCGAGAAGAACAAGGTCGTCGCCTACAGGACGCGGGTCAACATCTCCTTCAAGTACCGCTCGGAGTAGGATCCCGGACAGGCAACACGGGCTTCCGGTCGAGCCGGCCCGATCGACTCCGGGTGCACGCCGTCGCATCCGGAGTCTTTTCTTGTCCGGATTGGCGGGCGGAATTCGGAGGAAACGGTGTCCGCCCGATGCGGTCGGACGTCGGGGAATCGATGGGAAAAGGGGGAAAGGTATCGTGAGGAAGATGCAGGCAGCCGCAGCGTTGGCGTGGATGCTGGCCCTCGCGGTCGCCGGGACGGCGACGGCGGGCCCGGTGCTGGACCGCATCCAGAAGAGCGGGGAACTCGTTGTGGGGGTGTCGGGGGACCAGCCCCCCCTCAACGCCACCGCCCGGGACGGCAGGATCATCGGCCTGGAGGCCGACATCGCGTCGCGACTGGCCGCCGACATGGGAGTGAAGCTGCGGCTTTCGACCATGCCGTTCGCCGACCTCCTTCCCGCGCTTTCGGATGGGAAGATCGACCTGATCCTGTCCGGGATGACGATGACGACGAAGCGGAACCTGAAGGTGGCGTTCGCCGGCCCCTACTACGTCACCGGCAAGGCGTTCCTCACCAAGCAGAAGACGATCGCCTCCCTGAAGAACGCGGACGGGATCGACGCGCCGGAATACACCGTGGCCGCGCTGAAGGGATCCACGAGCCAGATGTACGTGGAGAAGATCCTGCCCCGGGCGAAGCTCGTGCCGACGGTCAACTACGACGAGGCGCTGAACCTGGTCCTGCAGGACAAGGCGCACGTGATGGTCGCGGACTACCACTTCTGCGCGGTCGCCGCCGCCCGCCACAAGGAGAAAGGGCTGACCACGGTGGACGCCCCCTTCACGTTCGACCCCATCGGCATCGCTCTGCCGGACGGGGATCCGCTCCTGCACAACCTGCTGCAGAACTTCCTCGCCACGCTCGCCGGCTCCGGCGACCTGAAGAAGATGACCGAGCGGTGGTTCAAGGACGCTTCCTGGCTGAAGGAGCTGCCGTAGGCGTTCCGCTCCCGCCCGGCCCGGGGTCCGGAAACCGTCAGAAGCGGTAATCGAGGGAAACGGCGATCTTCTCCCGGAGATCCTTGCGGACCCCGATGTTCCATTTCGTCGCGGCGTTCGCGGAACCGTAGATGTTCCCGATGTAGAACGGCACGCCGATACCGCCCACGATCGCCGCGACGGCATAATTCTCCTGGTGGATGGCCGCGACCGTTCCGGCGATGAACAGGCCGTTCACCACGAAGGCCACGAGTCCGTCCCCGTACCGTTCGGCGTACAGGTACCCGCTCCCCGGCACGACGGCGGACATCACGCCGGCGACCGCCGGCGACTTCCGGGGCAACTCCCGGTTCCTGTCGAGCAGGGCGACGGTCTCCCGGACGTTTTCCGCCCGGGGATCGTGCGGGTAGCTCGCGAGGAACCGTTCCAGTTCCTGCCGGCAGCCGGGGAGGTCTCTCGCGTCGTACGCAAGGAGCGATTTCCCGATCCCGGAGAGGGGGGCGTATTCCGAGGACGGATCCAGCGCCGCGACCCGGTCGAGCGCCGCACCCGCCCGGTCGAACCTCCCGAGCTTCCAAAGGCTGACCCCTTCGAAATACGCGGAAGGCGCGGCGTGCACCCCCTTCCCGTACTTTTCCTGTACCGCCGCGAAAGTGCGCGCGGCCGGTTCGTACTCCTCGCCCCGGTAGTAGGCCGTCCCGACACCGTACAGCGCGTAACCGGCTTTCCCGGAATCGGGGAAGAGGAAGAGGAACTTCTTGTACTCGGTGATCGCCCGGTAATATTCGCCTTCGGCCAGGAACGCGTCGGCGAGCGAAAGCTGGACCGTTTCCGTCACGACGATCTCTTTCCCGGCAGCCCGCGACGGCGCCGCGGAGGCGGCGAAGAACGCCGCCAGGAGCAGAATGCGGAACCGGGGAGGGACCGTCATTCGCGCAGGAGATTCCTGGATACGGGATCGAAGTAGTGTCCGTCCGGAAGAACGGTGTAGCCCGGGCCGGGCACGGTGAACACGGTGTCCCGCATCAGCCGGTCCGCGGTCATCGCGACGCCGCGGAGAGGGCCCTGTTCCCGGATCGCCTGGTGGCCGAAGGCGGAGCAGGAAGGGGAGAAGCCGCACCGGGGGCCTTCGATGGGGGAGATCCTTTTCCGGAACAGCTCGATCGCCCCGAGAAAGACCAGCCGGACGGACGACGTCTCGGGCTCCCGGTCGGCAGCGGCGACGCGGGGCGGGGCGGGGGGCGGCCCCTTCAGTGCGGCGTTCGAGCAGGGGGCGGGGCGAGGGAGAAGGAGCAGGAAACCGGCGATCGCGACGCCGGCTGCAAATGCCCCTTCCCGGGGCCCCCGCCGCATGCGGCTATTTCCCGCCGGACTTCTCGACGATCTCCTGCTTCATCTTGTTGTACTGCTTCTCGTCGATGGCCCCGCTCTCGTACGCCTTCTGCAGGTCCATCAACTGCTCGCCCGTCGTCTTGGTCTGGACGTTGACGGGGGTCTGTTCCACCGTCTTGCTCCCCCCGCAGCATCCCCACAGGGATGCCGCCACCATCATCGACACGACCACCGCAGCCACGCGGATTCCGTTCACTTCGACACCTCCTCCCGGGATGACACCAACTTGCCGATAATGTTTGCAAAATACAGGCTGTTTCGCGAACTGTCAAACGGGGCGGAGCCGGTCCCCGCCAGCCCGGCACGAAGGAACGGCGGGGCCGCGACAGGACCGCCGGCGGGAAAAGGATTGAGAGCATTCGGGGACGGAGAGAGTAGCCGTCTTCCCGCGCCTGTCGGGTTACAGGGGCCCCGGGCGCTTACCGACCGGCGCAAGGTACAGGACGAATTCCTCCTCGCCGTCGAGGCGGAGGAGCGCGTCGACGGCCTCCTGGTCGTACGCCGCGACTGCGCACGTCCCCGCCCCGATCGCGCCGGCGGAAAGATACAGGTTCTGGCAGACGTGGCCGACGTCCATCGGGAGGACGCGGTGCGCCGCCGGCCCGTACCGCCACTCCATCCTCGAGGGGAGGACGCTCCAGAAGAACGTCACGGCCCCCTGCCCGACGAACCGCTGGCCGAAGCAGGCGTCGGAGATCCGCGTCGCCAGTCCGCCTTCCGTGAACTCGAACAGGAGGCTGTGGGACAGCGGCAGGTACCGGTAGATCCCTTCCTCGAGCGTCTCGACCCTCCGGCAATACAGGTACGTCTCGAACGCGTGGCGCGCGCCGGCGGACGGGACCGTGCGGAACGTCGCCAGGTCGCCGTGCCGGCCGGTGACGCCCTGGGTGGCCCACAGGAGGAACGCCAGTTCCCCGGGGGAAAGAGGGGTGGCGGAGTACCGGCGGACGCTGCGGCGACCTGCGAGGGTGGAGAGGAGATCCGCCGTGCAGAACCGGCCGAACGTATCCGGCCCCGGGAGAGGGAACGTGCGGGCATCCGGGGGAACCGGTTTCTGGACCGGCGGGGGCGGAAGGCCGAGCGACTGCCCCGTCGCGCCCCAGTCGACCGCCTTGCGGATCGAGTCCTTGAGCCAGTACCGGTGGGAACGGATCCGCTCGTCCATGCCCCATGATGGCACACTCCCGGGGCGCACAGAACAGGTTGCCGGACCGGGGCGGGGGCTGCCGGGGTGACCGCTATGGCTATGGATGGAACAGGGTGCCCGGGGGAAGGTCAACGGGGGAGGGGCGGTGCCCCTCCCCCTTGCGTCATCGGCAGGTTAAGACGCTGCTCCTTTCCGCCTAATCGTCGTGGTGCTTGCCCTTGCGGCCGTGCTTCCCGTGACCGTGATTCCCTTCGTTCTTCCAGTGGGCCTTCTTCCACTGGCCGTACGGCATCGGCTTCTCGTGGACGTAGACGGTCCGGTAGTTCCCGGGGACCCGGTAGACCGGCGCCGGCACGTGCCGGTGTCCGACCGGCGCCCACGGCCCGTTGTAAGCGTTCGCCCGGTACCATTTGTCCCCGTTGCGGTTCCACCAGTAGTTGCCGTAGAAGAACAGGTCCACGCTCACGCCCGGCGCGAAGTAGACGCTCGACCCGGGGATGACGGCCATGGCCGGGGGTTGCTGGATATACACCGGCTCCGGGGCCACGACCACGGGGGCCGGCGGCACGACGGCGACGCCGACCGGGAGTCCCACGCTGACGTTCACGTTGGCCCCGGCATGCGCAGGGGGAGCGCTCACGGCGAATCCCGCAAGCGCAAGGACCGCCACGGCCACCAGCTTCCTCGTTTCCATGATTTCCTCCTGTTAGCGGTTTATTCCGGCCGGACAAATTACATATCCGGCGCCCCGCGGAAGATTCCGAAATCCTCCGCTCCTTCGCAGCGCCGAAAAGCCCGATTTCGGGGCATTTTCGAAGGCGCCGCGCTCCTGGCCCGAAACTTTTCACAATCCGTGCCACAATCCGCTGAATCGTTCCCCTCTCGCCGCCATCCTACGGGAAACCCATGGAGGTAATTCCGGATGAAGCGAATTGGTATCGGTATTGTTGCGTTGATGATGATCCTCCCGATCGCCGGGGCGGGGTGGGCCGAGCAGCATGCCGCGAAAGGGAAGGGTGAGCCGCCTTCCTGGAAGACGGCCACGATGGTCGAGGAGTCGGCGACCGTCACGGCGATCGACCAGAAGACCCGGATGGTCACCCTGAAAGGACCGAAGGGGAACGAGGTCACGTTCAAGGCGGGGCCGGAAGTCCGCAACCTCGCGCAGGTGAAGACGGGGGACGAGGTGAAGTTCGCTTATTACGAATCCCTCGCGGTCCGTGTTCTGAAGAAGGACGAGGCGGCCCCCGCGGCCAGCGAGGCCACCGCGGTCGCCCGCGCGAAACCGGGCGAGAAGCCGGGCGTGGTCGCCGGGACGGAGACGACCGTGGTCGCCACAATAGAAGCCATCGACAAGAAGGCGAAGACCGCGACCCTGAAGGGCGCCGACGGGAAGTCCGTGACGGTCACGCCGAGAGACCCGAAGAGGCTCGATCAGGTCAAAGTGGGGGACCGCATCGTGCTCACGTACACCGAGGCGATCGCAATCTCGGTGGAAAAGGTGGAGAAGAAGAAGTAGGCGGCTTCCGGGCCGGGGGCGGAAAGGGGGAGCGGGCCGACGGCCCTCTCCCCCCCTTTTTTTTCGACTTCA
>DASWBR010000153.1:0-5225 GCA_036390495.1 Candidatus Deferrimicrobiaceae bacterium
CGCTCCTGGAAATATTTCAGGGTGGGGAGGCCGGTCGCCTCGTCCTGGTTCTTCAGCCGCTCGTTCCGTTCGTAGGCGATGGCGTTGGCCACCGCCTTCTCGGAATAGCGGAGGAACTTCTCGAAGGTCGCGAGGTCTTCCGCTGTGAACGAGGAGGGGAAGAAGGTCTTGTGGGGAAACTTGTCGAAGATCGAGACGGTCCCCAGGATCTCTCCCTCGCCCCGCAGCGGGAGACACAGCAGCGTTCGGGCGACACCGGCGTACTCCTTCCAGCCCGGCTCCTGCGCCACGTCCCGGACGAGAGCGTGCGGTTCCCCCTTCAGGATGGCCGTGACCGCCTTTTTGTCCATGAGGAACAGATCTTTCTGCTCCCCTTCCGTTTTCATCCCGTAATACTCCCGGATCCCGTACCGGCCCGTTTGCGGGTCCAGGAGCCGGATGACGCACGTCTCCGCTTCCATGATGAGGCACGACGAGGTGGCGACGAGCTTGAGAAGGCGCGTGAGATCGAGGGTGGAGATGATGTTGACCCCCGCCTCGTTGATGGCGGCGATCTTCGTCATCCGGAGGGCGGCGGACTCCTCCCGGAGGGACGCGCCCACGGCTTCCGACAGCCACGAAACGGATTCCGTGACCGCGGCGAGGCGGGCGTCGGGGACATCGACCTCCGTCACGGCGTGCACGATCAGCACCCCGTTGGCCTCTCCCGAGGAAACCAGCGGGAACAGCATCGCCGTCCCGCGGCGGCGGCTCCCCGGGGGGAGGTCCCGCTCGGAGAGGATGACCGGACGACGTTCCGCGAGGGCGAGCTCCTCGAGGGTCCCCTCCGCGGAGAAGCGGAGCTCGGGCGGTGACGGTTCCATCCGGACCGTCGTCGTGCGGAGGTAGAAATCCTCGCTTTCGCGGTCGAACAGGAGGACGGAGGCCGGTCCGCCGCCCACGTACGCCGAAACGGCCTCGGAATATTCGCGCAACCGGTCCTCGATCGGCTTGCCGGAGCGGAGGATCTCCGCCGCCTTCTTCGCGAATTCCGTAATCACCTAGTGGCGATCCTCCTCCATCGAGATCCGGAGCCGGAGCCGCACGGGGTTCCCCGCGCCGTCCAGGAACAGGGCCGGGAGCACGACGTGCCCGTCCGGGGCGACGAAGGGGGTCTCGAACTTCAGGAAGGTGAGGCCGCCCCCCTCCGCTTCCACCGACACGGCGGGCGATACGACGGGGGCGGGGGTGCGTTCCACGGGCGGGGGCGACGGCGGAGGCTCCGGTACCTCCACCTCGATCTCCGCAAGCTCCTCGAACTCCGCGGGCGCGGGAGGCGGCGCCTCGGTCTGCCGCAGGGAGGTCGGCTCCATCTCGATTTCGGAAGGCCGGACCGGTTCCGCCACGGGTCGCACCACGGGTTCCGGCGCAGGTTCCGGCGCAGGTTTCGCCGCAGGTCCCGCCGGGACCGGCGGAGAGGGACCGCGGATCTCCTCCACTTCGGAGATCTCCTCGAGCGGCTCCGCCTCCTGGATCATGAAGGTCTTCTGGATCCTCGCGTCGGCGAGTTCGCCGATGTCCTCGTGGGCCGCCATCTCCCCGGGCATGAGAAGCGTCTTCCGGAGGTTGGCGAAGACCAGCCGGGAGATGGCGATCAGCGTTTCCGTGACCCCCTTGCCGGCGGGCGCCACCGCCTCGTAGGTGGGAACCCGGAGGAAGTTGATCCCCTTGTCCATCTCCGCGACGGAGGCGATGTTCCTCAGGTCCCGCTTGTTGTACTGGAGCACGAAGGGAAGCTCCTCGAGCTTCTTCCCGTAGGTGGAGAGGTTGTCCATCAGGTTCCGGAGGCTCTCCATGTTGCTGTTCATCATCTCGCGCTGCGAGTCGGCGACGAAGACCACGCCGTCTACTCCCTGCAGCACCAGCCGCCGCGTGGCGTTGTAGAACACCTGGCCGGGTACCGTGTAGAGGTGGAACCGGACCTTGAACCCCTTGATGAGCCCCAGATCGATCGGCAGGAAGTCGAAGAAGAGGGTCCGGTCCGTTTCCGTGGGCAGGGAGATCAGGCGACCCTTCTGCTCGGGACGCAGGATCTTGTGGACCATCTCGATGTTCGTCGTCTTCCCGGACAGGCCCGGCCCGTAATAGACGATCTTGGCGCTGAGCTCGCGGGTCGCGTAGTTGAACAGGGCCATGGGGTCTCCCGTCGGACTAGTGTTTCTGGGCCAGCAACCGCCTGGCCTCCTGGCGTACGGCAACGGACAGCCCGCGGTTCTGCATCAGGACCCGCAACTCGTTCGTCTGGAACGTCCGCAGGAACCGGACGGAGACGGGCGGCGGAGTGCGGGGGTTCAGGACCAGCGCCGTCACGACCTGCCGGTTCGCGGTCCACTGGCGGCTCTCCGCGATCGCCCGGAGGATCTCCTCGTGCGTCTGGGCGGAGGCCACGTACGACAGGACGTCCTGCTCCGTGATTTTGGGGCTCTGCATCACCGCCCGCGCCACCATGGTGCTCGCGTCGCGGGACAGGATGTTCCGCACCTCCCGGTTCCCCTTGCTGGCCAGTTCGACCTTCATGGGAACCGTGAGGCCGGCGATGTAGGCCTGGAGGGATCTCCTCCCCTCCTCCCCGAGCGGCCGCTCCTCCGTCAGGGACGTTCCGGCCGCATCGTGCACGGGGCCCGTCACTCCTCTTCCTCCTCCCCGATCTCCTTCTTCGATTCGGCGATCACCTTCTCCGCGATGGCGGCGGGAATTTCCTCGTAGTGGGAGACCTTCATGGTGAACTGGCCGCGGCCCGACGTGATGGACCGCAGGTCGGAGGAGTAGCGGAGCACTTCCGCCAGCGGCACCTGGCACTTCACGATCTGGCTCTTCCCGAGGGCGTCCACCCCGAGCACCCTGCCCCGGCGGCCGTTCAGGTCGCCGATGATGTCCCCCACGTTCTCCTCCGGCACCACCACCTCCATCTCGGCGATCGGCTCGAGGAGCACCGGTTTGGAGGCCAGGGCCGCCTTCTTGAAGGCGAGGGAGCCGGCGATCTTGAACGCCATCTCCGAGGAGTCGACGTTGTGGAACGATCCGTCGAACACGGTGGCGCGGACGTCCACCACAGGGTACCCCGCGATGACGCCCTTGGCCATGCGCTCCACGATCCCTTTCTCGACGGCGGGGATGTACTGGCGCGGGATGACCCCGCCCACGATCCCGTCCACGTACTCGAACCCCTTCCCCCGGGGGAGCGGTTCGAGGCGGATCCAGCAGTCGCCGTACTGGCCGCGCCCGCCGGTCTGCTTCTTGTGCTTCCCCTGCGCCTCCGACTTCCCCTTGATCGTCTCGAGGTAGGCGATCTTCGGCGTGCGCAGCTCCACCTCGACGCCGTAGGCGCGCTTGAGCTTCTCCACCGCCACCTCGAGGTGGGTCTCTCCCATCCCGGCGAGGATGAACTCGTTGGTCTGGGGGTCCTTCCGGAAGCGGAGGGTGGGGTCCTCCTCGATCATCCGGGCCAGGGATGTCCCGAGCTTGTCCTCGTCGTTCCGCGTCCTCGGGCGGACGGCGAAGGAGATGACCGGCTCCACGCCTTCCGGGCGTGCGAAGACGATCGGGTTCTTCGAGTCGCACAGCGTGTCGCCCGTGGAGGTTTCCTTGAATTTCGCCACCGCCACGATCTCCCCCGCGGAGGCCGACCCGACGGCCTTCTGCTTCTTCCCCTCCAGCCGCAGGATCTGGCCGATCCGTTCCGCCGCGTCCTTGCTGCTGTTCAGGGGGGACATGTCCGGCGTCAGGGTCCCCGAGAAGATCTTGAAGATGGACAGCTTCCCCGCGTACGGGTCCGCCAGCGTCTTGAACACCTGGGCGGAGAACGGCGCCTTCTCGGAGATCGCCCGCTTCTCTTCCGCCTTCTTCTTGGGGTGGATCCCCGCCACCTCCCCGCGGTAGGACGGGTCGGGGAGGGCGAAGTTGACGGCGTCCAGGAACGGCTGGATCGCGATGTTGCGCGCCGCCGATCCGCAGAAGACGGGCAGGAACCGCATCGCCCGGACTCCGGCCCGGAAGCCGGCCCGGATCTCGTCCTCCGTCAGTTCGGTCCCCTCGAGGAACTTCTCGATCAGCGCGTCGTCCGACTCGGCGCACGACTCCACGAGTTTCTCCCGCGCCTTCGCCGCTTCCCCGGCGAGGTCCGGCGGGATGTCCGCAACGGTGAACTCCCCCGTGTCGCCCTTGTACACCAGCGCCTTCATCCGGAACAGGTCCACCACGCCGGAGAAGCTCGCTTCCTTCCCGATGGGGATCTGCACGGGCACCGCGGGCACCTTGAGGATGTCCGCGATCTCCTCGATCGCCTTCCCGTGGTCCGCCCGCTCCCGGTCCATCTTGGAGATGAACGCGATCACGGGGACGTCCGCCGCCCGGGCGAGGTTCCACATCTTCTCCGTCTGGACTTCCACGCCGGACACGGCGTTCACGACGAGGACCGCCCCGTCGAGGACCCGCAGGCAGGCCCGCGTGTCCGCCTCGAAGTTGATGTACCCCGGCGTGTCCGCCACGGTCACCTCGAACCGGTTCCAGGTGTAGTGGTGAAACGATGTGCTGATGGTGATCTTCCGCCGGATCTCCTCCGGATCGAAGTCGAAGTTGGAGCTGCCGTCATCCACCTTCCCCATCCGGTCGGTGGCCTTCGCGTTGAACAGCAGGGCTTCCGCCAGCGTCGTTTTCCCCGCCCCCCCGTGGGCGATGATGCCGACGTTCCGGATCTGTTGGATGTCCACTCTGACCGTCCTCCTCGCGGTTGCTCCGCCGGTGCGCCGTCCTCAGCGGGTTTCGGAACAGTTCCTCTCGTATATAATACGCAGCCCCTCGAGAGTCAAATTCTCATCGATTTCGTGGATTTTGGAGGACTCGGACGCGATGGTCCTCGCCAGCCCCCCCGTGGCGACCACCATGGGATCGAGGCGGACCTCCTTCCGGATCCGGTCGATGATCCCGTCCACCAGCGCTACGTATCCGAAGAAGATCCCGGACTGCATCGCCGCCACCGTGTTCTTCCCGATGACCGTCGGAGGCCTCGCGATCTCGATGCGGGGAAGCTTCGACGCCTGGCGGAAGAGGGCCTCCGCGGAGATGTTCACCCCCGGGGCGATGACGCCCCCCATGTAGTCGCCCGTCCCCGAGACGTAGTCGAACGTGGTCGCGGTCCCGAAGTCGACGACGATGCAGGCGCGGCGGTGCTTCGCGAAAGCCGCCAC